>JAZOSY010000082.1:0-3744 GCA_045657385.1 Faecousia sp.
CACTACAACGAAACCGCAGGCCACAGCTTCCTGCCAGAAGCAAAACTCATCGATGCCACCGCCCAACTGCTGGATGTGGGCAGCGCCACCGTAGAGAGCTGCGTACAGAATCTTTTGGATGCTGAGCGCTTGATACGCGACAGGCTGGCAGACATTGATATTGTGTATCTGCCCTCCTTGTATACCGCGGAGACCTACTGCGCCCGGCGGCTTTTGAGCCACGCCCATAAGACCTTTGTATCCCCGGCCTTTTTGCCGAAAAAGCTCCGCTTGGCGGCTCAAAACAGCAATTTGGAATACTCTCCCCAACAGGCCCTTGCCCTCCAACAGGCGGCAACCTCAGGTCTACTCTTGATCACCGGCGGCCCCGGCACCGGCAAAACCACTATTTTGAACGGCATCTTGTCACTCTATGACCAAATAGGTCTGCGGTGCGTGCTATGCGCCCCCACCGGCCGGGCAGCCAAGCGCCTGACCGAGGTCACCGGCTGGGAGGCCTCCACCATCCATCGGCTTCTAGGTGCCGGCATCGACCCCCACACCGGCAAGCTGTTCTTTGCCAAGGATGAGC
Source organism: Faecousia sp. (assembly GCA_045657385.1). Lineage (GTDB taxonomy): Bacteria > Bacillota > Clostridia > Oscillospirales > Oscillospiraceae > Faecousia. The sequence goes on from JAZOSY010000082.1 coordinate 572, forward strand.
AAGACCCCTTAAAAGCCGATGCGGTCATCGTGGACGAAATGTCTATGGTGGACATAGAGCTTTTATATGCGCTTCTGCAGGCTACCCCCGAGTCCGCCCGGCTGATTCTTGTGGGCGACCCGGACCAGTTGCCTCCCGTAGGCCCCGGCTTCCCTTTCCGGGATATGCTCCGCAGCAATGTGCTGCCCAGCGTCCGGCTGACCGAAATTTTCCGTCAGGCCCAAGAAAGTCTGATCGTTATGAATGCCCACCGGGTCAACCGAGGCGAAATGCCCAACCTGCGAGATGTAAAAAGCGACTTTTTCTTCCTGCCCGGTCGGTTTGAGGAGGAGGTCGCCCAGACCATTGTAGGCCTGTGTACCACACGCCTGCCCCAAAAAATGGGGATCCCCGCCGACCAGATCCAGGTTCTTTCCCCCACCAAAAAAGGTCCTGCCGGCACCGTTGCTTTAAATAAGCTGCTACAAAACGCCTTGAACCCCCCTGCGCCCACCAAGCAGGAAAAACCCTTCGGCGACACAATTTTCCGGGAGGGTGACCGGGTCATGCAGATCCGGAACAACTATGATCTTCTGTGGAAAAAGACGGACGAGAACGTCCTAGGTGCCGGCATCTTCAACGGTGACGTGGGCATCGTTCAAGCCGTGGATACCGCCACCGAGCAGGTAAGTGTTCTCTTTGACGATCGGATTGCCTCTTATGATTTTACCCAGCTGAACGAGCTGGAGCTGGCCTATGCTATGACCGTCCACAAAAGCCAGGGCAGCGAGTACCGGGCCGTGATCCTGGCTCTATGGAACGCCTCCCCCTATCTACTCAGTCGCAGCGTTCTGTACACCGGCATCACCCGGGCGAAAGAGCTGCTGATTATCGCAGGCCGGGAGGATTGCGTGGCCGCCATGACCGAAAACGCCAAGGTCGGCCGTCGCTACACAGGTCTGAAACTTCGTTTGCAACAAAAGGATAAGTAATATGCTTCATAGGCTCTTCGCGTTGCTGTTCCCTCCGCGATGTGTGTTGTGCCGTAAATTTCTGCAAAAAGATGAGCAGGATATTTGCCACCACTGCCGGGAAAACGCACCAAATTTTGAAAAAACGAATTTTCCGTTTTCTTTTCTTGCAGGATGGACCGCAGTATGGTATTATAAAGATACTGTCCGGGAAAGTTTGCTGCGCTATAAATTTTCCGGCCAACGCAGTTACGCACCGGTCTACGGCCGCGCCCTTGCGATGAAAGTGCAAACTTCCGGTTTTGACGGTTTTGACGTCCTGACTTGGGTTCCCGTTTCGTACCTGCGCAGAATGCGCCGCGGCTACGACCAGGTGGAACTTTTAGTAAATGCTGTGGCTAAAGAGCTGGGCATCGCGCCCTGCAAGACCCTTGTCAAGTTCCGCAATACCCCACCCCAATCCGGCATCAAAAACATCTATCAGCGGCGCGCCAATGTGTTGGGCTCATATAAACCCGTAAACCCCGAAAGCATTCGTGGCAAACGGATTTTACTGCTAGATGACGTCATTACAACCGGCGCAACCGCCAGCGAATGTGCGCGTATTCTGCTCACCGCAGGCGCGAAAGAAGTCTACTGCGCCGCGATCGCCGTTTCCGAATTTCATACCAAATAATGTAGGTGATATTATGCGACTTTTCTCCCACGACCTGGGTGTTGACCTGGGTACCTCCAACATTCTGATTTACAAAACCGACGAGGGTATTGTTGCCCGGGAACCCGCCGTGGTTGCCGTGGACAGAAACACCGGCAAAATTTTGCAGGTTGGTGCCGCTGCCCGAAATATGCTTGGCCGCACCCCCGGCAACGTGGTAGCTATGCACCCACTGAAAGACGGCGTGGTCTGCGACCACGAAATGACCGTTAAAATGCTGCAACATATGTTCCGCGTAACGGACAAATCCCGGCTGTTTACTCCCAAGCCCAGAGTTGTGGTGAGCGTTCCCAGTGGCATCACAGAAATTGAGGAGCGTACCGTTATCAACGCCGCTCTGGAAGCAGGTGCCCGTCGTGTGTACCTGATTGAAGAACCTTTGGCAGCCGCTTTGGGCGCCGGTTTGGACATCAGTCAACCCACCGGCCACATGGTTATCAACATTGGCGGCGGCACCACCAACATTGCAATTCTGTCTATGAACGGTGTGGCGAACGCCGCTTCTCTGAAATTGGGCGGTAACCATTTTGACGATGCTATTGTCCGTTACATCCGCCGCAGACACCAAATCATTATCGGCCAAAACACCGCCGAGGACATTAAAATGCAGGTAGGTGCTGTTTATCCCAGAGAAGAAGCCTCCATTACCGTAAAGGGTCGCGACTCCAGAACCGGTATGCCCCGGGAACTGACCATTACCGTTTCGGAACTGTTGGAGCAGAAAGTCCTGTTGCGACTTGTCCATCAAATTATCGACGAAATATCCTCCGTTTTGGAGGACACCTCTGCAGAGCTGGTAGGCGACCTGGCTGAAACCGGCATCGTTTTAACCGGAGGTGGTAGCCAGCTATATGGCATTGACAGACTCATTCAGGAAATCACCGGTATTCCCTGTGCCATTGCTGACGACCCGGCCTCTTGTGTGGCCTATGGTTGTGGCAAGAGTTTGGCTTGGATTACCCGTATGACAGAAGGACCTATCAATTTGGCTCGCAAGCGCCTGATGCGCGGCTGATAAATGTAAAAAACAAATCCCCTTGTGTTTTCACACAAGGGGATTTTTCATTGGTTATTTACCGAACGTACTCAATGACAACACGGCGGTTAGGCTCGGTGCCGATGGAGTAGGTGGTGATGCGGTCAACATCCTGCAGGCTTGCGTGGATCACGTGACGCTCATAGGCATTCATAGGCTCCAGAGTGGTTCGACGGTGGGCCTTCAGAACCTGCTGTGCCTTCTTCTGAGCGTAGCGACGCAGGGAATCCTCGCGCTTTACACGGTAGCCCTCTGCATCCACATTGATACGGACGTGGCCATCAATACCTCTGTTGATGGTGTAGTTGCTCAGGTGCTGCAGAGCATCCAGCGTATCACCACGGCGGCCAATCAGGTAACCCAGATCATCGCCGGTCAGCTCAACCATATAGGTGTTGTCCTCTTCCTTCCATGCGTGTGGCACAGCAGGAGAACCCATATGCTCCAGAAGTCCTTTCAGGAACACTTCGAT
>JAZOSY010000083.1:0-3498 GCA_045657385.1 Faecousia sp.
GTCCAGCTTGGGGCCATAGAAAGCAGCTTCGTCAATGCCGATCTCGTACTGAACGCCCAGATTGTCCAGAATGTCGCCCATAACCTTCTGAGCCTCTTCCCATTGCTCGGCAGTACCCTCGTACTTGATGCCGGCCCGGGCAGGATCCCACTGGCTGAAGCGGAATGTGCAGTTTTCCAGCATACCCACAGTGTCAAGCACATACTTAGCCAGTTCCAGACAGCCCTTGAATTCTTCTTCCAGCTGTTCGGGACGCAGCACCAAGTGACCCTCGGAAATGGTGAACTGGCGGACACGGATCAGGCCGTGCATTTCACCGGAGTCCTCGTTGCGGAACAAAGTGGAAGTTTCACCCAAACGCATAGGCAGGTCGCGATAAGAACGGGCGCGGTTCAAATAAGCCTGATACTGGAACGGGCAGGTCATAGGCCGCAGAGCGAAGCATTCCTTGGTCTCGTCGTCCGGGTCGCCCAGAATGAACATACCGTCCCGGTAGTGATCCCAGTGGCCGGAGATCTTGTACAGATCGGATTTTGCCATCAGAGGGGTCTTGGTCAGCAGGTAGCCGCGCTTTTGCTCCTCGTCCTCAATCCAGCGCTGCAAGGTCTGAATGACTCTTGCGCCTTTGGGCAGCAGAATGGGCAGACCCTGACCGATTTCTTCTACGGTGGTGAAGAATTCCAGCTCACGGCCCAGCTTGTTGTGGTCACGCTTCAGGGCTTCTTCCTGTGCGGTCAGGTAAGCATCCAGCTCATCCTTGGTGGGGAAGCCGATGCCGTAAATTCTCTGCAGCATCTTCCGGTTGGAATCGCCTCTCCAGTAAGCGCCGCAGGACTTGGTCAGCTTAAAGCCGTTGTGACGGAGCCTGCCGGTGTGGTCCAGGTGAGGACCGGCGCACAGGTCGGTAAACTCGCCCTGGGTGTAGAAGGAAATCACCGCATCTTCGGGAAGATCCTGAATCAGTTCTACTTTGTAGGGCTCGTTCATAGACTCCATATAGGCAATGGCTTCCGCACGGGGCTTTTCCGTCCGCTCCAGACGGATACGCTCCTTGTTGATTTTCTTCATCTCTGCCTCGATTTGGCCCAAATGGTCGGGGGTGAAGGAGAAGGGGGCATCAAAGTCATAATACCAACCCTCCTGGGTTGCCGGGCCAATAGCCAGCTGTACCTCAGGCCACAGCCGCTTGACGGCCTGAGCCATAACGTGGGAGCTGGTGTGCCAGAAGGTCTTGCGATATTCGGGGTTTTCAAATGTGTACAGATTTTCTTCGCTCATAATAGTTTCCTCCTTTTTCTTGGGGAGAGTATAAAAATACGCACCCCTGATTACATCAGGGGTGGGATACAAAAGTATTCCACGGTTCCACCCTGGTTGCGAATTGCTTCGCCACTCATTGGCACTGTAACGGGCGCACCCGTCCGGCTATTTCCAACCGGAAGCTCAGAAGTGGTATCGTTCTTTGCCGGCATTTAAGACCCTCGCACCCAATGGGCCTCTCTCTGAAAATCCGAAGCAAAACGCGTGTCTTCATCACAGCTTTTATCTATACTATAAGAAATATAGCACAAAATGGTAGCCTTGTCAATCCTGCCGTTTAGAGCAAAAATACCCCAAAGTGGAGCGAGAAAACTTTTTTAGAGTCGTTTTTTGATGGTTTGGGGAGGAAATAAAAATAAAATATCGTCAAAATAGGTTTACCATAATCGGTAAAATGGTTACTTTACACTTTGGTTACATTTTTTTCCTATATTATCAAAAAATATGTCGAAAAACACTATATCTTGTGGGGAAAATGCCGAAAATATCCAATAAATTGACAATGGGTTTACATAACATAACAATAATAATTGTGAAAAAAGTTTTAATTTTTAGGCATTTTCCAACAAAGACTTGACTTTTTTTGAATATTTGTTATAATGAACCAGCAATCCGATTACGGATTGTATTTCTTTGTAACTATTTGATACCAACTCCCTTGTGGGAGCAATCGTGATTTTTGAGAAAGGAGGTACCTACGATGGATTTGATTACACCTTTTGTGATTCGCCGGAAGAGCAATCTTTTTCGGGTGGCTGCGTTGCTTCTGATTGTAATCTGCCTGGTGGGCGCCCTTTCCCAGACTGCGCAGGCGGCAAACACTTATGTGATTACCGACGGCGATGCAGTTACCGTACATAAAACATACGCCTCTGATCCTGCTAAGGTTTTGCGGGAGGCCGGTGTTTCTTTGTCCGCTGAGGATGTTTATACGACTGAATCTGTTGACGGTGTGTCTGAAATCAAGGTACAACGTTTACAAACAATTCAGGTATATTACGGTGAACAGGTTTTTGAAGTGAGTAGCTTCGGTGAAACACTGCAGGAACTGCTTGTTCGTCTGGGAATTTTGGTAAATGATTCTGTAACCGTGTCTATGCCTTTGGATACTGTCACCTATGACGGCATGGAAGTCCGTGTAGATACGATTGCACAAAACACCGAGAGCTATACGGTGGAAGTGCCCTTTGAAACGATTTATTGTGACGACCCCACTCTGCCCTTGGGTGAGGAAAAAGTTCTGGTAGTCGGCAAGCCCGGTCAGACCTTCTGCACCGCAAATGTGTCCTATGTGAACGGCCGTGAAACCGAGCGTAATGTCTTTGAGCAGACCGTTCTGGTTGAGCCTGTTTCTCAGGTCGTGGCTGTGGGTACCGGCGAAAAGGTTGGCGAAGTGAATGACCAGCCCATTATCGGCAACGGTGTTATCGTTCTGCCCTCCGGCGAGGTGCTGACCTACACCAAGAAGGACACCTTCCTGGCAACTGCCTACACCCATATGGACGCCGGCTGTGATGAGTACACCTCCAACGGCACCCGTGTCAAGTGGGGCGTTGTGGCCGTTGATCCCGAAGTGATCCCTTACGGCACCCGTATGTTCATCGTGTCCAATGACGGCAAATACGTATATGGCTTGAGCACCGCAGAGGACTGCGGCGGCGCTATTATCAACAAGCGCCTGGACCTGTATATGCCCACTTTGGAAGAGGCCTTCCAATTTGGTCGCCGTAACTGCACAGTTTACTTCCTTGGTGGAGCAAACTGGAAGGACAACTAATCCTTTTGTTGCAAAACCGCCTTTTTTCTGCTATGATAGCAGGAGAAAGGCGGTTTTTTATGATTAACGTTTGTGATGTCAATGTAATGAAACCCCTGCTTGCTTTGCACGGATTTCATTTTTCAAAAGCCAAGGGTCAGAACTTCCTGATCGCCCCTTGGGTGCCTGAGCAGATCGCAGAGCGCGCCGGTGTGGACGCAACGGCCGGCGTACTGGAGATCGGCCCGGGTATCGGTCCGTTGACCCAGCAGCTGGCGCTGCGGGCAGGGAAGGTCTGCGCGGTTGAGTTGGATAAGCGCTTAGAGCCAATTCTGCAGCAGACCGTTGGCGAATTTTCCAATTTGGAGATCATCTGGGACGATGTGCTGAAGCAGAATATTCCGGCGCTGGTGGCGGAGAAA
>JAZOSY010000084.1:0-3396 GCA_045657385.1 Faecousia sp.
CGCTCGTCCTCCACGAAAGAGCCGATGGAGGTATCTTCTTCATCGCCCACGGGGGTATCCAGGCTCAAGGTGTCGGCGGCGGTGCGGTTTGCCTCGATGATCTTTTCAACGGACAGACCCAGCTCTGCTGCGATCTCCTCAACGGTAGGCTCGCGGCCCAGCTCCTGCACCAGCTTACGGTTGCAACGGGTGGCCTTGTTGATGACCTCTACCATATGCACCGGCACACGAATGGTTCGCGCCTGATCGGCGATGGCGCGGGTGATGGCCTGCCGGATCCACCAAGTGGCATATGTAGAGAATTTATTTCCCTTTGTCCAGTCGAACTTGTCAACTGCGCGAATCAGGCCCGTGTTGCCCTCCTGAATCAAGTCCAGAATGTGCAGGCCACGGCCGGAGTATTTCTTTGCGATAGAAACAACCAATCGGAGGTTTGCTTCCGTCAGCTTGTTCTTGGCATACTGGCTGCCCTCGGAGACCATCTTGGCCAGCTCCACTTCCTCGTCTGCGGAAAGCAGTTTGATTTGGCCGATTTCCTTCAGATACATACGGACGGGGTCGTCCAGATTGTATTCCGCCGCCAGATCTACAGGGTCTACCAGATCTTCCTCATCCAGCTCCACCATGCCGATCTCGTCGCCCAGCGGATCCAGAAGCTCCAGCTCCTCGTCCAGATCCAGCTCCAAGTCCTCGCTAACGATTTGAATGTTCATTGCATCAAAGCTGTCATAAATTTCTTCGATCTTCTCTGCGGTCAGGTCCATTTCCTCCAGACAGCTACGCAGCTCGGCATCACGGATCATACCGTCCTTGCGGCCTTGGGCCATCAGCTTTTGCAGCGCGGCCTGCAGCTCCTCAGGTGTCTTTACGGGCTTCTTTGCAGTACTCATAATACAATCTCCCCTCTTTATCTTCACGATTCGTCTTTTGCATGCCGTAAGACTATACATTGATTTTCCGTTTCTGACAAGGTCTACGGAAAAAATTTTTTAAAAAATCGCCTTTGGGCGGTTTTTGTCGGTGCAAAACACAGTATTCCCCGGATTTTCCCAAAACATACTGTTTACAACTTTCTCAAAATTCGTTATAATAATGAATAATTCTAAAATGGCAGAGTTTGCTCTGCGTTCGTCTATTTTTACATTGAGGTGCATTTTATGACCGACCTTTCGAAAATTCGCAATTTTTCCATCATTGCCCACATCGACCATGGCAAATCCACCTTGGCAGACCGTCTGTTGGAGGAATGCGCCGCCATCGATGCAAGAGAAATGGAATCCCAGATCTTAGACTCCATGGACTTGGAAAAAGAGCGCGGCATCACCATCAAGGCCACCGCCGTGCAGCTTTCCTATCAGGCCGATGACGGAGAGGTTTATGCGCTGAACTTGATCGACACCCCGGGCCACGTGGACTTTAACTACGAAGTGTCCCGGTCTTTGGCCGCCTGCGAGGGCGCGGTGCTGGTGGTGGACGCTTCCCAGGGCGTGGAAGCCCAGACGCTGGCAAACACCTTCCTTGCCACCGATGCAGGTCTGGAAGTGCTGCCTGTCATTAACAAAATCGACCTGCCTTCTGCAAGACCCCAGGAGGTCAAGCAGGAGATCGAGGACATCATCTGCGTGCCTGCGGAAGATGCTCCCGAAATTTCCGCCAAAAACGGCATTAACATTCACTCGGTTTTGGAGATGATCGTCCGTGATGTGCCTGCCCCCAAGGGCGACCGTGAAGCCCCCCTGCAGGCGCTGATCTTCGACAGCCAGTATGACTCCTACCGTGGCGTTATCGTCTACACCAGAATCAAAGAAGGCACTGTCAGAGCCGGTATGGACATTAAAATGATGGCAACCGGCGCTGTCTATAAAGTGGTGGAAGTGGGCACTATGAATCCCAAGGGCTTAACCCCCCGTGCGGCTTTGGGCGCAGGCGAGGTCGGCTACATCACCGCCTCCATCAAGACCGTTTCCGACACTCAGGTGGGTGACACCATCACAGGTGTTGAAAACCCCGCCGCCGAACCTCTGCCCGGCTATCGGCAGGTGCAGCCTATGGTTTACTCCGGCGTGTACCCGGCTGACGGCGCAAAGTATCAGGATTTGCGTGAGGCGCTGGAAAAGCTGAAGCTGAACGACGCTTCCTTTGTCTACGAGCTGGAAAGCTCCATCGCCTTGGGCTTTGGCTTCCGGTGCGGCTTCTTAGGACTTCTCCATATGGAGATCATTCAGGAGCGCTTGGAGCGTGAGTATAACCTTGACCTGATCACCACCGCCCCCAATGTTTCCTACCGGGTGACCACCAACGATGGCACCACCAGAATGGTGGATAACCCCTTGGACTATCCCGATCCTATGGACATTCAGCTGGCGGAAGAGCCTTTTGTCAAGGTCAACCTGATGGCGCCCCAGGAGTATGTGGGCAACATTATGGACTTGGCCACCTCCCGTCGGGGCGAGTTTAAGGACATGGTGTATTTGGACGCAAACCGCGTAGAATTACACTACGAAATGCCCCTGAACGAAATTATTTACGACTTCTTTGACGCGCTGAAGTCCCGTACCCGTGGCTACGGCAGCTTGGACTACGAACTGATCGGCTACCGTCCCAGCCGCCTTGTGAAACTGGACATTCTGCTAAACGGCGACATTGTGGACGCTTTGAGCTTCATTCTCTTTGCGGACAATGCCTATCCCAGAGCCAGAAAAATCTGCGAACGGCTGAAGGAGAATATCCCCCGCGCCCAGTTTGAAATTCCCGTGCAGGCGGCCATCGGCGGCAAGATCATCGCCCGTGGGACCATCAAGGCGCTGCGTAAGGACGTGCTGGCCAAGTGCTACGGCGGCGACATTACCCGTAAGAAGAAGCTGCTGGAGAAGCAGAAAGAGGGTAAGAAGCGTATGCGTACTTTCGGTACGGTTTCCGTGCCGTCCGAGGCCTTTATGGCAGTTCTGAAATTAGACGAGGATTAAATTCTATGCTCTTTTTTTCCAATAAAAACAACACGCCCTTGGGCATCTATATCCACGTGCCCTTCTGCCGGAGCAAGTGCCAGTACTGCGACTTTTACTCGGTGACCGAAAAGGAGGACGCCCTCATTGACGGCTATCAGGACGCAGTCTGCGCCCACATCAAGGAGACCGGCGCACTTGCGCCCGACTACTTGGTGGACACCATCTATTTCGGCGGTGGCACCCCCACCTTCTTCGGTGCGGACGGAATGGTGGCTATCTTAATTGCCATCCGCAAGGCCTTCAAGGTGTCACCCACAGCGGAAATCACCTTCGAGGCAAACCCCGACTCCGTGTCCGACCGGCTGCTCCGCAGACTTCGCAGCGAGGGTTTCAACCGGGTGAGCCTGGGTGTGCAGTGCGATGACGACGAAATCTTGAAGAAGCTGGG
>JAZOSY010000085.1:0-7190 GCA_045657385.1 Faecousia sp.
ACGGAGCAAGCCTATTTCACTCCCGAAGAATGGAACGAACTGGGTACCCTTCCCACAGAAAAAGCCCGATTCCTCCATCGGGCAGGGCTGTATATTTTGGAGAAAAATCTCGAAACGGGCAAACAGGGCTTCTGCATCCACGATGCCTGTCCCGTGTTCTATCTTGCCCATCCCGAAGCCTTCCAAGGGGAAGAAGCGGGTGTGTTCGTAGAAACCCAGGGCAGTATCACTTTGGGCAAAACCGTGACCGATCTGTACAGCGACAGACAGTTTGAGACAAAAAACACCCTCGTTCTGTTGCAAATCGACCGTCAAGCCTTCCGTGAGGCAATTTTGAACGCCTTGCAGTAAAAAAAAGTAGGGAGCGGCACGCAGGCCGCTCCCTTCTCAGTCTGTCAAAAAACTTCCAATTTACCCTCGTTTATGGTATAATAAAGGAAACGGGGGTGTATTTTATGGAACAATGGAAACGAGACACAAGGAACGAAGTTGTTATGGTGGACATAGAAGCGCTGGTGCCTCAAGGCCACCTTCTTCGCAAGATTGAAAAAGTAATGGACTACGACTGGCTGTATGAGCGATTGGATCCGTATTACTGCCACGACAATGGCAGACCTGGCACAGATCCCGTAGTTCTTATTAAGATGGTTCTGATTCAACATCTATTTGGTATTCCGTCGCTGCGCCAGACATGGCAAAGGATACAAGACACGATCTCATACCGTTGGTTTTTAGGATACGGACTATTGGATGAAATTCCGCATTTTGCCACGGTGAGCTATGCTTTCTGCAAGCGGTTCCCGGAAGAATTGACACAGGAGATTTTTGAGTATATTCTCAACAAAGCCCTGAACAATCGAATGGTGGATCCGAGTGTTATTTTCATTGATGGGACACACATCAAGGCAAGTGCAAACAAGAAAAAATTCCAAAAGGTTCAGGTAGCGAAAGCGGCAAAGATATATTCCGAGCAGTTGCGGCAAGAGGTCAACGCAGAGCGTGAAAAGTTGGGAAAGAAGCCCATAGAAGAAGATGATGATGACGATTCTGAGAAGCCTTCCGGAGGAACCACAGAGAAGACAGTATCCACGACCGACCCTGACAGTGGAATGTTTGTAAAAGGAGAACACGAAAAACAGTTTGCCTATGAAGCACACACAGCCTGTGACAGCCGAGGATTCGTATTAGACGTGGAAGTAAGCGCAGGAAATGTACACGACAGTGTAGCATGGGATGCCCTTTATGAGAAAGTAACACACAAGCACGAAGTACAATTTGTAACAATGGACGCCGGATATAAGACTCCTTGGATTGCGAAGAAAACATTTGATGATGGAAAAGTCCCCGTATTACCTTACACGAGATACAAAGGAAACCAAGACAGATATAAGCCTTGGGAATACACCTATGACCCCGGAACCGACACCTATACCTGCCCAAGAGGCGGCATTTTACGACACACAACCACAGACCGAGACGGCAAAAGGACCTATCGCAGCACACCAAAAGAATGTGTAAACTGCCCATGCAAAGCAAAGTGTGGAGCCAATGAAAAGGGGCAGAAGATACACACAACGCACATATGGCAGGAGTATCTAGACCTAGTGGAGCAGATACGAAAAACGAGCCGTGCGAAAGAAATTTATGCACAGCGCAAGGAAACGATTGAACGAGTCTTTGCGGATGCAAAAGAAAAGCACGCAATGCGTTATACACACCACAGAGGCTTGGCCGCAGTTACAAGATGGGTCAGGCTTAAATTTGCTGCCATGAATCTGAAAAAACTGGCAAATTGGAGTTGGAAGAACTCCTTTTTCTCTCAAATTTCGCTCATTTTTGTGCCAAAATACGTAAGAACCCCTGTTTTCGTTAACTGAAAACAGAGGTTCTTTGACAGTCTGAAATGACAGGGGCAAAGTACCCCTGTCATTTCTTGTCCTGTATTTGCGGTAGCCTTTCGATCAAGCCCTATGGTCAATCGGTCGGAAGTTTTACCATTTGGTATCATCTTGCGTATTATCTTGCGTACTATCTGTCTCTATTATAATGCGTGCTGAATGCCTTGGCTTAATCAACGCAAAGAAAATACGGGCCACAGTCACTTTCGTGGGTGCAAGCATAGGCCCATTTTCCCTTTACATCAAAGATATAAACATCAGCTCTCTCAAACGAGTAGTCCACTTCTAAGTCTGCACTGGTTAAAAGCTGTGCATTTTCGATGCGCCATGCTTCATCGGTGCATTGCATAAATAAATACGCAGCTCCCTTTTCACAGCGATCAAAGGCGCATTTCGCATCATTTCCTTTTAATGCTTCTATTTTCCTGTAGCTGAACATATGCCATTTGAAGCTGCTGTAATAAATTTTTCGTTTCTCTTCGGGTGAAATTTCTGCGGCAAAGAAAGCATCCCATTTTCTTGCAGCAGTTCTTTTGGATATGGGCTTAAAGCATAGACCCCGCGCTTCTATAGACTTACAATGTTGCGCATAATTGTAGGCATTGATATGTGCGTTATACTCCCTAACCTTTTCGTTCATTTCTTCCAACAATTTTTGGCGCACAACGGCTTCTTCCCGATCTGCCAATGCCTCTATTTCTGCTTCTTCGGCTAAATATGCATTCCAAGCAATCAGATTTTTGTATGCCATATACACCACCGACTTCCTTAGCGATCAATTTGTGCAACAGAAGCACCTTTCTTCTACAGTTTATGCGAATAATAGGTAAAAGTCAACCTATTTTCGTAGATATAACTCCCTTTGTTTCCCCATAAAAGCAAAGGAACCGACCCAAAAAGGTCAGTTCCCTTGCTTCAGCTTGCCGCTTCCAGCATATTTTCGATAAAGATCCCGTACCCCTGCGTGGGGTCATCGATGAGAACGTGGGTGACGGCGCCGATGAGGTGGCCGTTTTGGATGATGGGCGAGCCGGACATCCCTTGGACGATGCCGCCGGTGAGATTCAGGAGGGCGGGGTCGGTGACTTGCAGGAGGAGGTTGCGGTCATGGCTGTCGGAAGGATAAAGCTCTAAAATCTGCACAGCATACCTGCGTACCTCCGTGCCACGGACATTGGACAAAATTTCCGCACTTCCTTTTTTTATCGTACCCGCCTCGCCGACAGGCACAGGGGCGGCCTCCTTGGGAGGCATGGTACCGAAAATCCCTTGAGGTGTATTTTTTTGGATCTCACCGCAGGATTCCCCGCCGCAGAGACTTCCTTTCAGAGCTCCCGGCGCGCCCGATTTCCCCTTTTCCACGGAATCCACCGCCGAGGGCAACAATGCTCCTTCTTTCATGGGAAACAGAGCACCGTTGTCAGCATTGTTGACACCGTGGCCCAAGGCTCCGAAGCTGCCGTCCTCTGCATTATAATAGGTGAGGGTGCCGATGCCCATGAGCCTGTCCCGCACCAAAATCCCCAGCCGCGGGCCCTGCGGGGTATCCATGGGAGCCAGCTTGAACTGCCGTTCCTCTCCCTGCCGCCGCACCGTCAGCCGCAGAAGCCGTCCTTGGGCATTGCTCACTGCCTCCTGCAATTCCGCAACGGTAGTTATAGGGTTACCTTCTACAGCCACAATCAAATCGCCGCATCGAAGACCCGCATTTTTTGCCAAATCTGCGGAAAATTCTACCACGCTCACCCCGTCCAGCTCCAAAGACAGGCCCACCGTATTACCGCCGGGCACAAGGTACTCTGCGGCACCCGCCTGCAAGAAAAGAAGCAGACACAGAGCGAGGGCGGTCACGCTCCGCAATGCAAATTTTTTCATAGTTTTCTCCCCTTTCTTTGCTGTCTCTACTATGCCACGAAGGGCAAAAAACTTGCCTCCCAAATCCTTGCTCTTTTCCTTTGTAAAGAGATGAAAAACCCTGTGATTGCAAGCATCACAGGGTTTTTTTCAAAGGGTTTTTTATAAATTTTGACAAAAATCATAGACCGGCTTCCACGCACGGAAGACCCTTCCCAATTCCTCAGCCAGCTCCGGCGAGTACAGGCGGTCATCGGGCGGGCAATCCGCCAATGCCAGAAGATTTTTACAGGCGAAATAGGGTTGCAGTGCCTCCTTCTCACAGGGCTTGGGGCGGGCATAGCGGTCGCCGTCCAAAATCAGGCCGCTGTCTGCCTGTGCCCGTTCCACCAACGACAAAAATTTGGCACTGTGGTCGCTGATGCGCAGGCGGAATGCCTCCATCTGCGCCGCCTTGGGTCGGGCCAAAAGAAAACCGTAGCGGTAGCCCTCGGGACGAATTTCAAAGCACAGACCCGGCTGTTCCAGCCAACTGTCGCCGGGGCGGCGCAGGCAGAACCACAGGCTGTCCTTATAAAAGGTGCTGGGGTGCATCCGCATATCCCGATAAATGCGGGACAGGTGGAGCTTACTGCCGTCCTCGCCGTCGAAGTCTTGGGACACGGCGGCGGCCAGTGCCTTCATGGGGCGGTAGAGATAGGTTTCGTAATCGGTTTTGTGGGCCTGAAACCATTCCCGATTGTTGTTGAATCGAATCCCCCAGAGAAAATCAATGGTCTCAGGGAAAAAGCCTTGAAAGTCCATAATGTTGTTCCTTTTATATCGTAGGGAACGGCCTGTGTGCCGTTCCGTTTTTGGTACATCGGGAACGGCACGCAGGCCGTTCCCTACGGATATCATGGGTGGTGCGTGAAACAGGCGATTCATGAATCGCCCCTACTACCATGTAACAACTAAAATTTTATGCGCACTCGTAGCGCGCGGCTTCCCAGACGCGCCTTTGCGCAGAGTCAAATATAAAGTTTTAGATGTTACAGCGTACTACAGTGTTGTACGATAGCTTAGTGATTAACGTCAGTGCCTACAGGCGCATGTGGGAACATGCGCGCTACGGCATGTTGCGATAGTACGGTTATTATAAGAATTTTCGACTTTCTGCCACGGCCAAGGCATCGCAACGGTTATTTTTCTCGTTGGAGGCGTGGCCCTTGACCCAATGCCAGTTCACCTGATGGGTCTTCAACAGGGGCAAAAGTCGTTCCCACAGGTCTACATTCAGGGCGGGCTTCTTGTCGGCCTTGATCCAGCCCTTGGCTTTCCAACCGTAGACCCAGCCTTTGACCACCGCATCGCAAACATATTTGGAGTCGGTGTACAAATCCACGATACAGGCTTCTTTCAGGGCGCCCAATGCAGAAATCACTGCCGTCAGCTCCATGCGGTTATTGGTGGTGGCGGGCTCTCCGCCGGAGAGCTCCTTTTCCGTACCCTGATATTCCAAAATGGCACCCCAACCACCGGGGCCGGGGTTGCCGGAGCAAGCTCCATCGGTGTAAATACTGACTTGCTTCATTCTGCGGACTCCTTGCTCGGTGCTTCTTCGGTAAGGGAATCAAGGTGCACCTCGGTCAGATTTTGATAGTAGCTCTGACGGCGCTGTTGACGCAGACGGCGTTCCTCCGCACGGCGGCGGGCACGGCGGGCATTTACGACTTGCATCGCCACGAAGGCAGAACCTGCCACAAGAAAGAGGAGCACCACCCCCCAAATGATCCAGCCGAAACCGCCCTTTTCCTCCTCTTCTTCCTCCTGCATCACAGGAGTTTGAGGCTCTTGGACGGAAGCTTCGGGCTGAGCCGACTGGGGCGCATCCACATTGGTCAGGGCCAGCAGGTCACTGACCGCCAGCTCCACCCCCTGATAGGACACGGTGACGGTTCCCACCTTTTGCCCCTTGCGCAGGGGAGCGGTCAGCTCGCCGTCGTAGCTCAGACGCACGGTAATATCCTCGGGGGTGCAGGTCTTGGGCAGAAGCACCGTCACATTGTCGGCGGCGTGCACCACCACATCACCCCGTCCCACGGCATTGCGCACCGTGGGCTGATCCAGCATACCGGAATCCGTGAGGATCTGCATAAAGGTATAATTTTCAAAGGCGTGCTTGAACATCCGCTTGGTTTCGATGAACCGCATATCCTTGTCATTGCTCATAAGCTCACAACCCATGACGATGCTCAAGTATTCCGCATCGCCGTCGGTAGCGGTGGAGACCAAACAGCCGCCGGCGGGAGTGGTGTAGCCGGTCTTCATGCCCGTCGCATAGGAATAGTAGTAGCGGGCATCCACATCGGTGCTGACCAGATGGTTGGTGGTATGGAGCTCACGCACATCGGACTTATTGGTTGCGGGGACAGTGTAGGAAGTCGCAGAAGCATAGCGACGGAAGGTTTCGTTGTTCCATGCCCAGCGGGACAAGGTGAGCATATCCCGCACAGTGGTGTAGTGATTCTCATCGTGGAGGCCATGGGTATTGGCGAAGTGGGTGTTTTCCATGCCCAAAGCCTGCGCCGTTTCGTTCATCAGCTCTACAAAGGCTTCCACACTGCCGGAAATGTGCTCGCCCACCACGTTACAGCCCTCGTTGGCAGACCACAGCATGATGCAGTAGAGCATATCATCCATAGACATCTGTTCCCCCTGCACCAATCCGGCAGAACTGCCGGCGGCATGGAGGTTTTGCAGAGCGGACTCGGAGACAGTGAGGATATCCGTAGGCTTTGCATATTCGATGGCCAGCATACAGGTCATAATTTTCGTCAGGCTGGCGGGGAACCGTTTCATATCCAGTTCCTTGCTGTAGATGATGGAATGGCTCTTCAGTTCAACAAGAGCATAGGCGGGAGCTTCCACGGTGAAGTCGGTGGGGTAGTTGAACTCCTTCAGCTCCGGCGGCGGGGTCAAGAAATCGTTTTTGGCGGGGTCTGCGTGCACCATCAGGGGCAACAGCAGACATAAACTTAACAGGATACACAAAATTCTGCATTTTTTCATAAAAAAACCTCCCAAAGTGAGCAGGTTGTGGTATAATGATATTATACCACAAATCAAGGGGATGTCAACGACGAATCGTTGCACCGCACCAAGCCTCCACCTGTGCAAGGAATGAATTGCAGCCTTGCGGCCGCATGAATGGATTGCAGGCAATCGTGAATTGGCTTCGCCATGAATTGCGCTGCGGCGCATAGGGGCTGCAATTCCATTCATGGAGCAATGCGAGAAATCATGATGCGTCAGCAACAAATCATGACACGAAGTGTCAATTCATCTGTTCTTAGGTGGTTCCTGCACGCAACCCCCTTTTATTCCCCCTTTAGAAGGGGGACAAGTGCGGCGATGGTCGGAAACCCTGCGTCAGAATCCGTAGGGACGCCTCTCCCG
>JAZOSY010000086.1:0-10795 GCA_045657385.1 Faecousia sp.
TGGTCCGAGTTACTGGATTCGATTTGCATTTTTGCCAAAGGCAAAAATTATTGTAGAAACCAGTGTTTGCACTGGTTTCAGCAATATGCCACCGGCATATTGCATTTATGTGGGTTCGAATCCAGTACCAAAAAGAAAAACGCACAGGACACAGATGTGTCTTGTGCGTTTTTGGTCCGAGTTACTGGATTCGAACCAGCGGCCTCTTGAACCCCATTCAAGCGCGATACCAAACTTCGCCAAACCCGGATTTTTGCTTGCATCTTCATACAGCCACAGTATGATAACACACTTAGAAAGAAAATGCAAGCACTTTTTTAAATTTTTTCGAGATTACTCGCCAATTTCTGTGCGAACAACTTTTCCCAGGTTCCACAGACGTACGACCTGCTCCTCAGCATCGGCTTTTTGAGCCTCATTTTCGTACTCGACGTATACGGTATGCGCGCTGCAATCCGCGCACTCAACCTGCACGTTCCAGCCACCCTCGTGCATAACTAAGCCGGCGCCGTGGCAAATCGGACATTCCTCCAAAATATAATTGGGGTTAACTTCCATAATAATACTCCTTATCGAAACACTGTATGATTCCCATCAAATATCTCCACACGTTTGCACTTGGAAAAACTCGGAGTCAATTCGGGTAGGTACAAGTTAATTGCTGCAACAAGTTGCATGGGATTGAGTGTGGGGTTTTGACAGCATACAACGCAGTCAAGAACCAGTTCCTTCTCCCCTGCCACTATAACATCAATGCTTTTGATCATCGGTATGATGTCCTGATCCTGAATGCCGTTCTTGCTCTTCTTTGGCACAATGATCGATTCCCTTGCGAACAGGGACTTGATTTCATTCTCTGCACATTCAGGAATGCCACTATCATATTCCAATGTAATCAAAGTGTGCAGAAAAGCAAGTTCCCTAAGCTTTCTTCCGGTGTTATATGTCTCAAGGACACGGACGCCAGATATAAGCGCATTATTCAGACAACTTGTAATTTCGTCGCACGCAACTGCATCACCGTCCAAATCAAAGTCCAGCAGCTCACACACGCTCTCAACACCAACCGACAACGGCATCGCAATGGACACCGACGGTCTGGGATTAAAACCCTGCGTATGGGTCAGCGGTAAACCGGCGCGCTTAAAGGCGCGTTGGAAGACACGCATCAGGTCAAGGTGAGAGCACCAGACAGCATTCCCGGTTTTCTCAAACAGCAATCTAGGCATCGCACTTCACCTCCTGCAAAAGCTTATCCGCACCACAGCCACTACAACCGTGACGGCAGTCAGGCGTGATTTTCTCGGCATAGGCCTGCTTTCTTTCGCGAAGCAAGAACTTCTTGGAAACGCCAACATCAATGGTATCCCAAGGAAGAACCTCTTCTTCACCGAACCCACGAATCGTATAATAGTCGGGGTCAACACCGGTGGTCTCGAAGGCATCCATCCAAACCTGGTAGTTGAAATACTCGTCCCAACCATCAAGCATTGCGCCGTTTTTGGCTGCTTCCTCGATAACGCGACCAAGTCTGCGGTCACCTCTCGCGGTAACGGCTTCCAAACGGCTGATGTCGGGCGTGTGGTAATTGTATTCTATGGATTTAGAATAGAAATGATCCTTGAGCAATCGGCAACGACGCAGATATTCCTGTGGATTGATCTGTTTTTCCCATTGGAACGGCGTATGAGGCTTAGGGACGAAGTAGGCCGTTGCCACATGCACACGTAGACCACGCTTTTTGTTGGATGCGTGTTCCTTCCAAGTCTGGATTACCTTGTAAACCAAATCAGCAATACCCAGAACATCCTCATCTGTTTCCGTAGGTAGACCCAACATAAAATAGAGTTTCACATTGTTCCAGCCACCGGAAAATGCGTTAGCGCAGGTGGTCAGGATTTCTTCTTCTGTCAGATTCTTGTTGATTACATCACGCAAACGCTGAGTACCTGCCTCCGGGGCAAATGTCAAACCGCTTTTGCGCAATGTCTGCAATTTCATCATCAATTCACGAGAGAAATTATCTGCACGCAAAGAGGGAACAGACAAGTTGATTTTTTGACTCTCGCAATAAGGAATCAAGGCATCCGTAAGTTCCTTTAATTCCCGATAATCAGATGTAGAAAGGCTGGAAATTGTGATTTCATTCTGTCCTGAGTCTTCAAGGATCTCGACAGCCTGTTTATACAGCACCTCAGGGCTCTTCTTGCGTACAGGACGGCAGGAAAAACCGGCCTGACAGAATCGGCAACCACGAATACAACCGCGGAAAATTTCCAGATTTGCGCGATCATGAACGATCTCCGTAGACGGAACGATCATTTTCGTTGGATAATATGCAGTGTCCAGATTCTCTATGATTCGCTTGGTGACCGTCTTGGGCGTGCCATTTATCGCTGTGATAGCAGCGATCGTGCCGTCGGGATTATATGTGTGATCATAAAACGACGGCACATATACACCGGGGATCTTGGAGACCTCCATGAGGAAAGCATCTTTGCTCCATTCCTCAGCCTTGGCTCTGTCGTATAAGCTGACGATCTCCTCGGTGATCTCCTCGCCTTCACCAAGAGAAAAGAAGTCTATAAAGTCCGCCAAGGGCTCAGGATTAAACGCGCACACACCACCGGCAAACACGATGTTTTTCAAGTCCTTGCGCTCCTTAGCGTGAATAGGAACACCGGCCAGCATCAGCATCTGCAGAATGTTTGTGTAGCACATCTCATAGCCAATGGTGAATGCAATCATATCAAAATCCTTGACCGGGTTCTGGCTTTCAAGCACCCACAAAGGGAGGTTGTTTTTAATCATTGCATCGCGCATATCGCCCCAAGGCATAAATACACGCTCGCACCACACACCATCCATCTGATTCATCACCCCGTAAAGGATGCGCATACCGATATTGGACATACCGATTTCATAGGTATCCGGGAAGCAAAAGGCAACGCGAACACGCACATCGGACAGTTCTTTCTTTATTTCGTTAAACTCTCCACCAGTGTACCGTGCAGGCTTTTGCACGGTGGGGAGAATTCTTTGCAACAATTCTGTCATAGGCCAACCTCGTATAGAATGAGTAGGTCTATTGTACCTTGCATCAGCCTTTTTTGCAAGGTGTTTTTCTATGCTTAATGAAAAGAATCAACACAACGGTCAACAACACAGGCCCAAGATTCAGCCAAACTAAAACATATAATGACAATATAAGCATAAGTGACAGCAAAAGCTTTTGAAAGCAGTGAAAAAGCAAACTGTCACCCATTAGAATTTGCAGTACTCGACCGCCATCTAGGGGCAAAATCGGCAAAAGATTATATGCCGATAACAACCAGGCACATACTGCAAGCTGTGGAAATATACTGTAAAAAGCTAATAATGTAAGTCCACCGACCGGCCCACACAGAATAGATATTACCTGCTTTGTTTCCGTCATTGGACAGCATTGCATAGTAACACCACCAATTGACACTGTAAGGTGGCAAACTTGTCCTCCGCAAAGAACCACGGCAATATAATGGCTTGTTTCGTGAACAATTACAGCAATAATCCACGCTAATAACCATTGTAGCGGAATAAGGAATAATAACACAGCAAGATATAAATATGTATTACTCTTTACCTCAAATAACATTCCTACACACCATTTACAATTACTTCTCGGCAAAACAGAAGTAACGATTCTCTGACAGACACACCGGACTCTACACTCTGTACCAACTCAGAAAACGCTGTGGCAGTTATAGCTTTATCGCCGGGAAGAATCGAGCCTATTATATTTGTTTGTACGCCGATATACAACGCTATCAAAACGGCAGATACGACAAGCAACGGCATAAAATTCCGCTTATGCCCGGCTTTTGGAGCATAGCGTTTATTAAATTCCGGAGTATACTGAATACGATAACCCATTTCGTCACCTCCTTTTGCAGTATACGAACAGAATTTCCACTACATTACTTGACAATAGAAGGTTTTTTCAATATAATGTTTCTCGTTATCGGGGTGTGGCGAAGTTTGGTATCGCGCTTGGTTCGGGTCCAAGAGGCCTCGGGTTCAAATCCCGACACTCCGACCAAAAAACGGGCCATCCATCGGATGGCCCGTTTTGCTGATTATCTTTATCAAAATGAGGTATCAATATGAAAAAGATGCGTCTGTGTCTTTTTGCTCTTGCATTCTGTTTAGCGCTGTGCGCATGTAGCACGGAAGAAGTATCGGTTGACGATGGTCTTAGTAGCGATACAGCGAGCACAGATGATACGACAGAATCGCGCAGCCCGTTTATGGACGTCTTAGGTGATATAGCATGGACAATGCTGGGACAATATGACGCCGTACCTATTACAACACTACATTCCGGAGAATTATCTGAGAATGGTTGGATTTGTGGCGCATGGGATGTCGATGGCACTACCCTAACTATGACGTATTTTGAGGATGCCCTAACGGGAACTGCATCGGCGCCGCTAACCTACGAAATTATAGAACATAACGGCCTGTATTTTCTCGTTGGATCAGATACGCTGTATTGTTCAGTTTCCCCCACTCATATCCCTGTCAATCATGTTGAAATTACCGCTGATAATTTTTGGGAATACTTTGAGCCTGCCAAAATCAGCATTGTCAAAAGGGCTACTAGCACTTCCGGCGAAGTTATCGAAAGCACAACTGAAAAACAGGTGCTAAAGCTAAAACCAGAATACATTTCCAAGCTGAATCCGAATGTTACAAGTTTGATTGTACAAACATCCTATATGCCTGAAAAACAATATGTGGAATATCTCTCAATACCAGGTCGCATCGAAACGCTGAACGGATCTATCCCCATTTACGATGATTGGACATATATTTTCGGCTTGGATACATGGTGCACGGACGAAGAAATACTATATATTAAAGGCAGTCTTGCCTTTATTGACGGATTATAATGCAAATATAATTTAGTACAAAGGGTGTTCTTATGAAAGAAATACTGGATTTTGTAATTAAAAATAAGACTCTTCAAAAGCTGACACTGAGCAAACCGGTCAACGCCACGGTTTTGCGTACTACCGGCCGATTGATTGAAATAAAAGGCAATCTGTACATTGCCCTTGAAACTTTCCATGCCGACGGAAAGGCCACGCAGAAGAACATTCCTGCAGCGGAGGCAGCAACAACAATTGCTGATCTGATTCCCTCCGATTATAGACAGATGAACATTAGCACAAACAACGGCAGCTGCGAAGTCAAGGTCTCCAAAAAAGATAAAGTTACAGTTATAGACCGCATTAAGCGTGAAACAGCTGCATCTGTCAATTTGGACCACAACCGCACAAAGAAATATATCATTCCTCACGACTCCCCTGTCGACTTCCTTGTTGCACTTGGTGTACAAGATCCAAATGGTTTCATTTACGACAAGAAACGGGCGAAATTCCGTCAAATTAATCGCTTTTTAGAAATTGTTGCCGATGTGGAAAGTACCATTGCAACCACTAATGATCTTTATATCCTGGATCTTTGTTGTGGTAAAAGTTATTTGAGTTTTGCATTATATTACTACTTCACCACCATTCGCGGCTACAATGTAACTATGGATTGCGTGGATTTGAAGGCCGATGTGATTGCTTTTTGTAACGACATTGCTAAAAAGCTGAACTATACTGGCTTGCATTTTATTGCCGGGGATATACGCACATTCCAAATCCAGAGGACGCCCGATTTGACGGTATCCCTTCACGCCTGCGATATTGCTACGGATATTGTATTGGCCAAGGGTATCGATTCAGGATCGCGGGTCATTTTATCTACTCCCTGCTGTCATCACGAAATGATGCACCAGTTAAAGCCGCAAGGAACATACACCGATTTTCTCTTGGAACATTCTATTCTAAAACAAAAACTGGCCGATGCCGCAACTGACGCATTGCGCTGCAAGGTCCTGGAAATTCACGGGTACGATGTTACGGCTCTTGAACTGATTGACCCGGAGGAAACGCCAAAAAATGTGCTGATTCGCGGTGTAAAACGAAGCAAAGTCAGCGAGAAACGAATCACAGAATTAAGGCATGAGTATCTGGCAATATGCGACACATTGGGAATCCATCCCTACCTTCTTGACGAATATGTGAAATAATAAAAAAGCAGGCAATATGAATTGCCTGCTTTTTGCTATCATTCAATTGCGCTATGTTGCGCGAGGATTTTATTTAAAAAGGCCGATTCTATTTGATTCATTACATGTTGGTGATTATACACAAGCGCTTCTGAATACCGCTTCGCATAACCTGAACAGTTTTTCTGTATCAAACCGTACATCTGAAGTGTCTTTTTGTCTTGCGGTACCGACCACATAAAACTACCGGGAATGGTAGTCAGGAGTGTCATTTGCGCCAACCTGTCCACGGTATAGATTCGACTGCGAACCACGTCATCTGTGTTTTGTGGCAGGAAGAAATTATCGCCGTGTGCAACCTGAACGTACTCCGCAAGCATATCAGCTTTGATCTTATCGCAACCTGCCAAGGGATGGCTCTTGTGCATCAATAACTTATCTTCATAGCCGGAAAGCAGCTTGAATGTCAATTTCGCCGCTGTAGCGACCTCTTGGAAGTAATTTTCATAGCCTTCGCGGAAACGGATAATACCAATCTCTGCATCGCCATCAGAAAGCATCTCGATGCAGCGTCTAGCGTGGCATTCGCGCACTTCCATTTTGATATTGCGGTTCTCGCAAACAGTTTTTACAAAATCAGCCACGAACTGAAAGGCGCCTGCCGATCTGGGAATACAAACGCGCAAGCGGTCTTCAATCAACTGGTTCGGGTTCAGCGTCTGGATAGAATCCATTTCTCGCAGGATATTTCTGGCATGCTGCAGAAAGGTCGCTCCCCTATCCGTCGGTACAACGCCATGATTTGTACGCAGAAATATCGGAAAACCGATATCCTCCTCAACCTCGCGCAGGATTCTACTAAGGTTCGGCTGACCAATATAGAGATTTTCTGCTGCTTGGGAGATTGAACGCACACGCTCAATCTCAACAAGATACTGTATATGCTTCATATTCATAATCATACACCGCCATATCATAATGCTGATACCATTGTAATATAAAACGTGCAAAAAAGCAACCGACATAACATCGGTTGCTTTTTGTTTTGTATTTAGAACAAAATGATTAGGAACTGGGAAACTAACACCACCGCAATCAGTGCAATGGGATAGGTTGCTGCATAGGCAGCTGCCACATCCTCTGTACCTGCGGTGCTGATAAGGGTGCCCAGCGCAGGAGTGGAGGTCATGCCACCAGTAAGAGAGCCTAAGTTATTAAGAAGGCTCAGCTTAAGAACATACTTAGCAAACAGGAAGCCAATAACCATGGGGACAACGGTCATAATGACACCGTACACAAAGTACATAGCGTCAAAGTTCTCTACAAACTCTGCACCACCGGGGATACCGGCGCCTGCAAGAAACAGCACCAAGCCCAACTCGCGGAAGAGCTTAAGTGTGGACTGCGCAGGCATAATATTGACTCTGCCAATTCTGGAGAAATGACCCATAACTAGAGATGTCAGAAGGCATCCGCCTGTGGTAGTCAGTGAAAAGCAGGTTCCGGAAAGACCTTCAGAGGAAAGAGGGATCTTGATGGCACCAACCAGTGCGCCGAGGATAGCTGCGAAGGAAAATGCCGCAATACCCATATGATCGATCTCAAAGAGTTTGCCAACGGTCTTCTTTTCCTTGGATTCGTCCTCCTTGATAACGAGCAGTTCTCTTTCCTTATCCATATCCGCCTTGGTAATCTTGGGAATAAGTTGCACAAAGAGAACAACACCGATAACACCGAAGATATATGCAATACCATGGCCTACCGATACAAGGCCCTGAAGAGAAGGATCAACAGTAGCTTTAGCCGCGCTGAAAGCAGGCGTGGAGGTAAGCGATCCGGAAAGCAGGCCTACAATCATAGCCACAAATCCATCACGATTCTCGATAGTAGAACCATAGCCGATGCCATCGCCCATATAAATACATGCAACAGCACTAAGGCCACCTGCCAAGATGATAATGAGGCCGAGCATTACATAGGAAGTAAAGTTTTTCTTGAAGTTACCGAAGAATTTGGGTCCTGCAATAAAGCCGACTGAGGTAACAAAGAGAATGAGGCCCAACTGCTCTACAAGGGTGAGAGCATCGCTAAAATCATACGCCTTGGGAGAAAGTGCGAAGATAAGCTCACCTGCTTCGGACATCGTAAAGAGAAGCGCACCGCACACAAGTGCAATAACAAATACGCCTGCATCACCAAGGGATACGCCCTTGATAGTAATACGTCCGAGAAGATAACCTACAAGCAATACGCCAAACACCACAAGGAGTATGGTGGGAAGGTTTTTCAACACCAAAACTCCGCCAAATAATTCCATGTTGTTATGCCTCCATTAACCTACGTTATTTCTTCTGGCATAGTCAGGCAGCAGCTTGGGAGATGCGACACCGGTATCCAGCTGAGCATCTTTCAGTTCTTTGTTAAATGCATCCAGATGACCCAAGGTCAGGTTACCAACAGAAACTTCCTTTGCCTTCTTGGAGGCCTGCTGACCAGCGTTACGGCCAAATACGATAATATCCAGCAAGCTGTTACCCATCAAACGGTTACGGCCGTGAATACCGCCAACGACCTCACCTGCTGCAAACAGATTCTCAATATCGGTCTGACCGTCATCAGTGATCTTAACACCGCCGTTCTGGTAGTGCAAGGTGGGGTAAATCAGGATCGGCTCCTTGCGGATGTCGATGCCGTGCTTACCGAACATACGCATCATAGCAGGGATACGCGCTTCAATAGTGCCCTCGCCGTGCTTCATTTCGATCATCGGGGTATCCAGCCAAACGCCAAAGCCTTCCGGAGTGGGAACGCCGTTGCCACGGTCGGAGCATTCACGGATGATAGAAGCAGCGGAAACGTCACGGGTTTCCAGAGGATTCATAAAGGCTTCGCCCTTAGCATTGATCAGCATTGCGCCAAGAGAACGAACTTTCTCAGTAACCAGCGCGCCGTAGATCTGTGCAGGGAAAGCAGCACCGGTGGGGTGATACTGCAGAGTTTCGGGGTACAGCAATCTTGCACCTGCGCGGTAAGCCAACACCAAGCCATCAGCAGTAGCGCCGTAATGGTTGGAGGTGGGGAAGCCCTGGTAGTGCAGACGGCCTGCACCACCGGTTGCCAGAACAACGGTCTTTGCCTTAGCGACAAGCAGTTCCTTGGTTTCCATATTCTGCAGCACAGCACCGGCACAGCAACCCTTATCATCCTTGATCAATTCGATCACGGAGGTAAAATCAACAACAGGGATATTTCTGTTCAGCACTTCATCGCGCAAAGTACGCATAATCTCAGCGCCGGAATAGTCCTTAGCTGCATGCATTCTCTTACGAGAGGTACCGCCGCCGTGAGTAGTGATCATAGTGCCGTCGGGTGCCTTATCAAATTCAACGCCCAGCTCGGACAGCCAACGAATGGCCTCGGGAGCGTCGGTAACCAACTTGTACAGCAGATCCTTCTGTGCAGCGAAGTGGCCGCCGCCAAAAGCATCCAGGAAGTGCTGTGCAGGGCTATCATTGGGCTTATCAGCAGCCTGAATGCCGCCTTCAGCCATCATAGTATTAGCATCACCAATACGCAGTTTAGTAACAACCATTACATTAGCGCCGTTTTCGTGTGCCTCAATTGCTGCGGAAGAGCCTGCGCCACCGCCGCCGATGACCAGAACATCAACGTCGTAATCAGGCTTGGACAGATCGATCTGCTCAGCAGTGATGCGAGGGTTACCCTGCAGCAGCTTAGCAAGTTCGATAGGTACCTTGCCACCCTTGTTAGGACCGATTTTCAGTTCCTCAAACTGCTCAGTGCGGTAGTCAGGATGGTAGGTCTTCAGGAGAACATCCTTCTCCTCTGCTGTCATTCTTCTGGGGTCCAGGCGAACGTTTGCCTCACGGGCTGCTTCCACTAACTCAATGGATTTTTGCATAATCGGATCGGTATACATCGCTTAAACCTCCTTACTTTTCAATGTCACGGTTGTTGTACAGCTCCTGCATCTCGCTGATAGGCTTGCCCATCAGCTGCTCCAGAAGCAGTTCGTACTTACCGCTGTTGATCTCTTCAATACGCTCATCCAGATGATCGCAGTGAGGTGCCAAATACTTGCCGTTCAGGCGGCGAGCCAGCATAGCGACCTGGGGATGAGAGATCTCTGCAGGACAACGAGTGGAACAAACACCACACATAACGCAGTCAAAAGACTCTTCTGCGCACTTTTCGTACTCGCCGCGCTGTGCATATGCAATATACTGCATAACATTCAGGCCCTGAGTACAAGCGTTTGTACAAGCGTTACAGCCGATGCAGGAGTAGATCTCGGGGTACAGCTGCATCATGATCTGCTCGGTGGGCTTAACCTTCTCGATGTCATAAACAGCCTTAACCAGCGGGAAGAAAGGCAGGGTTGCGACATACATATTGTCCTCTACCTTGGTAGAGCAAGCCAGGCAAGCACGCAGGGTGCGATCGCCGGCAATACGATAAATAGTAGCACAAGCGCCACAGAAGCCATTACGGCAGCCACAGCCACGAACCAGCTGATAGCCTGCGTACTCCATAGCTTCCATAATTGTCAGGCTCTCGGGAACCTGATACTTTTTACCGAAAAAATAGACACTTACTAAATTTCCCATAGCAAATTCTCCTTAGTATTCGTCCGGCAGTTCGTCCATTTCATCCAAACGGAAAACAGGACCGTCC
>JAZOSY010000087.1:0-4164 GCA_045657385.1 Faecousia sp.
CCCACGGCTACAAAGGGCGCGGCATTGATGCCGATCTCTTCGCAGAGTTCCTTACGCAGGTAACCGCGAATCGTGCCGGTCTTATCGATCTTAGTGAAGATCTTCTTGGGAAGACCCAGTTCTTCAATGGTCTGCCAGTCCCAATCCTTGGTGGTGGGGTTGTACAGGCCGGTGGTGGTTGCGATGGTGTACTCAGTACCCTTGGCGCCGGTCAGGAAATAACCCAGCAGGTCAGGAGTCAAAAGCATCGTATCGGCGATCTGCAGCGCAGGATCATCCTCGCGGAGTCTGCGATAGAGCTGATAGATGGTGTTGAAGGTCAGGTTGGTGTCGATGCCGGTGCGGCTGTAGAGGGTCTCGGTGGGGATTTTTTCCTTCACCGCGTCAATATCCTCCTGAGTGCCCAACCGGTAGGAACGGGGCACGCCGGCAAGCTGACCGTTTTTGTCCAGCAGACCGTAGTCAACACCCCAGGTATCGATACCAAAGGCATCCAGATCACCGAAGCCGCCCTGCTTGAAAGCCAGCAGTCCCTTCTTCAGCTGATTGTACAGATAGGGCGTGTCCCAGTAGAAAACGCCGTTCATTTCGATATAGTTATTTTCGAATCGGTGCAGCTCCTGCATGGTGATTTTCTCACCGTCGAACCGGCCCAAAATGGCGCGGCCGTTGCTGGCGCCCAAGTCGAAAGCCAGTAAGTTTCGAATCATTGTAACCCCTCCTGTTTTTAAAAAATCAAAAGGCTTTTATATCCTTATTATTATACATCTTTTCTTTCCGCAGTTCAATATGGAATAATGCTAAAAAACGAATTATTCCCTATTCAAATGCGGAAGTATTAACGAAAAACCGGCACCACCGAAGTGGTGCCGGTCGGTTTCAGCCGAGAAGAGTATTCAACTACTTGATTTACGAATTAGCCCATGTAGAAGATGTTCTTATCCTTCTGCTCGTCAATGTTGTCCTTGTTGTACCAAACGCCAGGGATACCATCGCAGGTGTAATCCTTGCCTTCAACCTTAGCAATAGCCATCTCAACAGCCTTGTAGCCGATGTTGTAGGAGTCCTGAGCAACAGAACCTACCAACAGAGCGTAGGTCTTGCCATTGTCCTTGATCCAGTCGTACTGGTTGGTGCCGGCATCGAAGCCGCAGAACAGAATGTCCTTGTATGCAGCAACATTGCTGGAAACTTCGGGGAATACTTCGTTTACAACGCCTTCGTTGGTCATGAAGATGGACTGTGCGCCCCAAGTCTTCAGAGCTTCCAGACCCAGCTTGTAGTCGCCCTTGGTGTTGGACTTAACCTGGGGGTTGATATCCAGGGTAAAACCATCAGCTGCTGCCAGTGCCTCAATCTTCTCCTTGAAGCCTGCTGCACGATCCAGACCGGTAGCGGAAGAGTCGTGCTGAATGATGCCAACCTTGTAGCCGTTGGTAACCAGGTTGTTGTCCTTCAGGTACTTGTAGAAGTTTTCAGCAACAATACCTGCTGCAACCTTGTTGTTGGTAGCTACGGAACCAACAGTGGGATCCTTGCCTTCGGTAATGTCAGCACGGTTGGAGTACAGACCGGAGTCGAACTCAACAACGGGAATCTTCTTGTCGTATGCAGAAACCAGTGCATCCTTGAAGCCCAGACCGATGGTTGCCAGAACAACAGCCTTAACATTCTTGTTGTTCAGAGCAGCCTGAACCATCTCCAGCTGCTGGGGAGCATAAGATTCATTTTCCTCGGTGGGGCCACGGAAGGTGACAGCATAGCCAGCCTTTGCAGCAGCGTCCTCGGCGCCGGCCTTAACAGCCTGCCAGAAAGCGTGGGTTTCGCCCTTTGCGATGACAGCGATGGTCTTGGTGGACTTCTTGCCACAGCCAGCAAAAACGCCCAGAACCATGACCAGCACTAATGCCAATGCGATTAACTTTTTCATATTGGTTTTCCTCCTAAATAATAATGGATGAATTTATTCTAAGTGGGCCTTTCGACTCACACTTATTCGTATTTAAGCCTTGGGAACCTCAGCCTTTTTCTCGGTTTCCACAGGGATCTTAACCTTAGCAGCGGACTTCTTCTTCAAAACATCCAGCATAACTGCACCAACAACGATGACGCCGGTAACAGCATAGGTGATGTTCGTAGCAGAAACTGTAACTTCGCCACCGTTCATTGCCAGGTTCAGGCCCTGGCGGATAATGACCAGGATCATGGAACCCAGAACAGAACCGATAATGGAGGCAGAGCCACCGGTGGTAGAAGTACCGCCAATGTAAACACCTGCGATGGCGTTCAGTTCGTCACCATTACCGCCTGCAAGGGTCAAAGAAGGGCTTGCGGCCACAGAGAACAACGCAGCCAGAGAAGCAAACAGACCGCAGATAGCATAAGCGATGATCTTATACTTGTCGGTGTTGATACCGGACAGACGAGCAGCTTCCTCGTTGGAGCCGATGGCAAGGATATAACGACCAACCTTGGTCTTATACATCACGATCATGCAGATAATCGTCAAAACGATCACCCAAACAATGCCGATGGGGAAATTGTTCAGGTTGGTAAACGCTGTCTGGAACCAGCTGGTAGTGGGATATTTAACCGCGGCAGAGGTTTCCCGGATATACTCAGAAACGACAGCAGTCAAACCACGGGACACCAGCATAGAACCAAGAGTAGCAATAAAGGGAGCAATTTTGCACTTTGCAATCAAGAAGCCGTTTAACAAGCCAAAGAGAAGGCCGGTAACCAAAATAATAGGAACTGTCAGCCACAAGATACCTTCGCTGGCATCTGTGCCGGTTTTGCACAGTGCGCCTGCCAAAACTGCAGAGCCCACGCTAACAGTACCAATGGACAGGTCAATACCGCCGGTAGCAATAACAAAGGTAACACCCAACGCCATAATTGCATAAGGCACCAGAGATTTTGTAGTTGTCAACAGAATGTCCTTGCTGGCCATAGCAGGGCTGATTATAGTGAACAGCAAAAACAACACAGCAGCTGCCAGAATAATCACAAAATTTTGCTTGCCGCCAGACAGCAGGTTCTTCACTTTTGCCCCTGCGCCGTGCTCCTTCATCAAAGGACTTTTATTTTTACTCATATCAATTCTCCTCTCGCATTGTAGCAAGTTTCATAATATTTTCCTGAGTTGCCTGGGAAATATCCAGTTCGCCGGTCTTGCGGCCTTCGCACATCACCAAAATTCTGTCGCTCATACGCAAAACTTCAGGCAATTCGGAAGAAATCATAATGATGGATTTTCCCTGTTCTACCAATTCCTCCATCAGGCGGTAGATTTCACTCTTGGCGCCCACGTCAATACCACGGGTAGGCTCATCAAAAATGAAGATATCAGAATTCTTCATCAACCAGCGGGCGATAATGACCTTCTGCTGGTTACCGCCGGACAGATTCTTCAGAAGCTGATCCATAGAAGGTGTCTTGGTTCGGAGCTTGGCGTTAAATTCTGCAGAATCCTTCTTCATCCTGGCATCGTTAATAATGCCAGCTGTGATGAAGTTATCCACAGAAGAAATGGTGGTATTCTCAGCAACAGATTTATCCAGCATCAAACCGTAACGCTTTCTGTCCTCAGACAGGTAGCAGATACCATTTTTAACCGCTTGCTCAGGAGTTTTGATTTTGACCTTTTTGCCGTTGAGGAAAATCTCACCGGTCTGGCGTTTGTCTGCGCCGTAGAGTGCACGGGCAACTTCGGTACGACCGGCGCCCATCAGGCCTGCAAAGCCCAGAATTTCACCCTTGCGTAGCTGGAAGCTGACATTTCTGACTTCCTTACCTGCGTTCAGATTTTTAACCTCCAAAATAACAGGAGCGTCTGCAGGCACATTGGATGCAGCCTTCTGCTCGCCCATAATCACGCGGCCGACCATCATCTTCACGATATCGTCCTTGGTTACTTCGGCAGTGTTCACAGTACCAACATACTCACCGTCACGCATAACGGTAACTCTGTCGGAAATCCGGTTGATTTCATCCATACGGTGGGAGATGTAAATCATGCCAATTCCCTTTGCTTGCAGATCACGCATGATTTTAAACAATTCTTCAACTTCAGGAAGAGTCAGTGCTGCAGTAGGCTCGTCCAGAACCAGCAACTTGCAGTCGCGAGAAACTGCCTTGGCAATTTCGACCATCTGCTGCTTA
>JAZOSY010000088.1:0-2541 GCA_045657385.1 Faecousia sp.
TTACCCCAAGGAGATCAAGGCCTTCTATATGAAGCTGAACCCCGACGGAAAGACCGTCGCAGCGGTGGACTGCCTTGTGCCCGGCATCGGCGAGATCACCGGCGGCAGCCAGCGTGAGGACAACTACGAGCTGCTGAAGAGTCGCATCGAGGAGCTGGGTATGAACCCGGAGGATTACGACTTCTATCTGGACCTGCGGAAGTACGGCTCCTGCCGTCACGCCGGCTTCGGTCTGGGCTTCGAGCGTTGCGTGATGTACCTGACCGGTATGGGCAACATCCGCGATGTGCTGCCCTTCCCCAGAACCGTCGGCACCTGCGAACTGTAATAAAAAATAGTAAGGAGCACCTTTATGGTGCTCCTTTTCTTTTGACGAAAACTGTGCTATACTGAATAAAAAACAAGGAGGTGCGGTTATGAAAACCAAAACCGGCAAATTCTATTTGGCTCTGGTCATCTTCAGCCTTGTGGGGCAGGTGGCCTGGGTTATGGAGAATATGTACTTCAATGTGTTCATCTATAAGATGTTTAATGCCAGCGCCGAGGCCATTTCTTCTATGGTGGCGGCCTCTGCCATTGCGGCCACGGTGACCAC
The DNA here is from genome assembly GCA_045657385.1 of Faecousia sp. GTDB lineage: Bacteria > Bacillota > Clostridia > Oscillospirales > Oscillospiraceae > Faecousia. Next base: position 596 of record JAZOSY010000088.1, read on the forward strand.
ATTGTTGGTGGGCGCGTTTTCCGATAAAATCGGCAAGCGCAAACTGTTCATCTGCGGCGGTTATATCTGCTGGGGCGTATCCATTTTGAGTTTCGCCCTGATTCGTATGGATGTGATCCATGCTCTGTTCCCTGCGGCAGCGTCTGCCGCCAGCATCGGTGTAACGCTGGTGATTATTATGGACTGCGTGATGACATTTTTCGGCTCTTCTGCCAACGATGCGGCCTTTAACGCTTGGGTGACGGACTCTACCGACGAAACCAACCGGGGCGCTGTGGAGGGCATCAATTCCATGATGCCGCTGCTGGCCATTTTGGTGGTGTTCGGCGGCTTTATGGGCTTTGACTTGAGCCTGCAAAGCAGTTGGACAACGGTGTTTTTGGTTGTAGGCGGCGTGGTGTTTGTGCTGGGTGTGCTGGGCTTTTTCCTGATTAAGGAGAAGAAACTGGATACAAAGGGCAACGAGCGCTATTTTGCCAACCTGATCTACGGCTTCCGCCCCCGGGTCATTGGGGAGAATAAGAGTTTGTATGTAACGCTGCTGGCTTATAGTGTGTTCGGCGTTGCCATCAATATCTTTATGCCGTACCTGATTTTGTACTATACCGTAAGCCTTGGTATGGACAATTATGTGCTGATTTTTGCACCGGCGATTATTTTGGCGGCGGCCTTTACCTTCTTCTACGGCAAGGTCTATGACCGCAAGGGCTTCCGCTTCAGCGTTTTGCCTGCGCTGGGACTTTTGATGGCGGGCTTTGTGGTACTTTACTTCTTCCGCAGCACCGCGCCGGTGTTTGTGGGCACGCTGATTATGCTCTGCGGCTATTTGGCCGGTATGGCGGTGTTCGGCGCAATGCTCCGTGACCGCACCCCCGAGAAAAAGGCCGGTATGTTCCAAGGCCAGCGGATCATCGGTCAGGTGCTGATCCCCGGTGTCATCGGCCCGGCCATCGGCGCGGCAGTGCTGAAAAACGCAGACACAGTGATCAACGACGACGGCACCACCTCTTTCGTCCCCAACGAGAACATTTTCCTGGCGGCTTTCGTGGCAGCGATCTGCATTTTCGTGGTGCTGGCGCCTCTGTTTGCCAAACTTAAAAAGGAGCAGAAAGATGCTGAATAAACTTCTCACCCCTTGGGCGGAAACGGTAGGGGAGAGCCCTTGGCAGGTCTACCCCCGCCCCCAAATGAAACGGGAAAGTTATGTAAACTTGAACGGCCTTTGGGAATTCGCGGTTTCTGCGGACAGCGAATTCCCCAAAACCTATGACCAAGAAATCCTCGTGCCGTTCTGCCCGGAAAGCCTGCTCAGCGGTGTTGAAGCCGGGGAATATACCGGCAAATGGCTGTTTTACCGGCGCACCTTCAGGCTCCCGGAGGGATTCCAAAAAGACAAGGTGCTGCTCCATATCGGCGCAGCCGACCAAGTTGCAAAAGTTTATGTAAACCAAAAGGCCGTCGGCACCCATATTGGCGGCTACACAGCCTTTTCTGTGGACATCACCTCTGCGCTGGAGGAGGAAAACGAAATCGTCATCGCTGTCTTTGATGATTTGCGCGATAAGACCCAACCCTACGGCAAGCAGACTCTGAAAAGGGGCGGTATGTGGTATACCCCCGTGTCCGGCATCTGGCAGACGGTGTGGCTGGAGAGCGTGCCGAAAGCCCATATTGAGGAATTGGACATTGCCGTGACATTGAATTCGGCAACCATTACCGTCACGCCGGCCTTAAGCGGCAAAATCCTGCTGGAGGGCAGGGAATATCCGTTGACAGACGGCAAGGCGGACATCTCCCCGGATGAACCCCACCTGTGGACGCCGGAAGACCCCTACCTCTACTACTTTACCATCGAGACGGAATGTGACCGGGTGGAGAGTTATTTTGCCCTTCGCACCGTGGAAACAAAAACCGTTAATAACATTCCCCGGCTGTGCCTGAACGGC
>JAZOSY010000089.1:0-6077 GCA_045657385.1 Faecousia sp.
TAGCATCGTCTATATGATTTTCTATAAATATGCGCAGGTGTATAAATTTCCCTTGTTTTCTCATCTACAGCAAATATAATATGGTCGAAAATATATTTACGAAAGGAAGTTATTTATGAAGAAAATCATAGGCAAAAAAGAGTATAATACCGATACAGCCATATGTATCAAGCGCTGTACCTACGGCTATTTCGGTGACCCTGCAGGATATGAGGAAATTCTGTACCAGACACCTGATGGGTTTTATTTCATCTATGTCCGCGGCGGCGAAAAATCCCCCTATTCCGCCGAGGATATTCTGCGATTGGGCAAAGCAAAGGTTGATGCGTGGTTAAGCAGCCATTCATGATGAATTTTCGTTGGGAGACCGATATATCGGTCTCCCATTTTCTTGACATATGTGGTATAATGTCAGGTAGAAATTATTTATCTGATGGGTGGTTTGAATGAAGAAACTGTGTCTCCTTTTCATAGTTCTTTTGCTGGCACTTTCAGGCTGCGCGCCGAAGGCTGATTACCAGATCGCTGCTACTACATTGCCCGTCTATGAATTTACCTCTGCGTTGTGTGAGGGTACACCTATCACCGTTACCCGGTTGATTACCGAGGAGGTATCTTGCCTGCACGATTACAGCGTCCAGGTGTCCCAGATGCAGAAAATCGAATCTGCTCAGGCTATTGTTTTATCCGGCGGCGGTCTTGAGGCATTTCTTGACGGCATTCTAGCCCCCGAGCAAACAGTCATTGATGCATCTGCAGGAATCGCATTAAACTGTCATCACGAAGAACACAAAGACAGCCATGCTCACGAAAACGACCCACACATTTGGCTATCCCCTGAAAACGCAAAACAAATGTGCAAAAACATTGCATTGCAGTTGTGCGTCCTGTATCCCGAGCATAAAAACCAATTCGAGGAGAATTTGGCCAGCCTGCTCGCAGAATTAGACGTCTTACAGCAATACGGTAACGACACTCTGCGAGAACTTTCTTGTCGGGAGCTGGTTACATTTCACGATGGTTTCACCTACTTTTCTGAAGCATTTGACCTGCATATCCTGCGGGCTATAGAGGAAGAATCCGGCAGTGAGGTGTCAGCAAAGGAATTGACAGAATTGTGTGAACTGATTGACATTCGCCAAATCCCGGCCATTTTTACTGAAAGAAACGGCAGTACCGCATCCGCGTCAGTGCTTAGTGCAGAGATCGGCGTCAAGTCATATTCCCTTGATATGGCTATATCCGGCAACAGCTACTTTGATGCTATGTATCACAATATAAACACCATAAAGGAGGCATTGGGATGAATATCGGAACCCACGGCGGCAGTTGCGGTCACTCCTGCTGCCTTCGTATTCAGGATCTGTCCGTTAAGATCGGCAACGAGACCATTATCGAAGATATTAACCTACATATGCACTGCGGCGAAATGATTGCCCTGATTGGCCCGAACGGTGCTGGAAAAAGCACACTCATCAAATCGATTTTGGGCCAGCAGACCTATAACGGTGTAATCTCCTTCTCTGTTCCAGGTAAACGAAATCACCGCGCTAAGATCGGCTATGTGCCGCAAAGTCCTACCTTTGATGCCGGAGATTGCTTCAGCGTTGCTGACCTGTTTACCTGCTGTCTAAGCCGTCGCCCTGCATTTTTAAAACAATCAAAAAGTATGCGTCAGAAAATTCAGACCTGTCTGGATCGGGTCTATAGTGAAAACCTGATCGACCGTCGCATCGGCACGCTTTCCGGCGGTGAGCTGCAGCGGGTTTTGCTTGCCGTTGCGCTGGAACCCATCCCTAATATACTGATATTGGACGAGCCGCTTTCCGGTGTGGATGTGGAAGGTATGGAAATTCTGATGGATATGCTTGACGAAATCAGAAAGACCTATGATTTGTCGATTTTGATGATCACCCACGACTTTACTATGCTTGAGCGCTATGCTGACCAGGTCGTTTTGATGGATCGTCGTTTAATCCGTCAGGGTACACCCAAAGAGGTTCTGAATTCAGAGGAATTCCGTCGTGTCTTCCACAGAAAAGGAGGCGTTATGTGATGGAATTTTGGTACAGGCTCTGTCAGGCACTCCCCATCGAAATGCTTCAATGGCGGTTCATGTGCAATGCTTTACTGGCAATTATCATAATTGCTCCTCTGTTCGGATTAACTTCCACTATGGTCGTCAGTGGGCGGATGAGCTTCTTCTCAGATGCATTGGGCCATTCTGCATTCACCGGAATCGCCATCGGCTGCATTTGTGGCATCAGCATGCCTACGCTCGTAGCCATTTTGTTCGCTGTAGCTTTTGCGCTTCTTTTCTCCTTTGTGCGCAGCAGAAGCAATCAAACCGCAGACACGCTGATCGGTGTTTTTTCCAGCGCTGCCGTTGCGCTTGGTATCTTTATCGCAACATTGGGCGGTAACAGCTTTACTAAATATAACAAGTACCTTGTAGGTGATATTTTGTCGGTCACACCGGTTGAGATCGGTTGCCTTGCAATTGTGTTTGTGGCAATTCTTACCTTTATGCTGTTGTATGGAAACCGTTTGACGCTATCTGCTATTCACCCGGCACTTGCCTCCTCCAGAGGTTTTTCTCCGGCGGCCTACCAGACAGCTTTTACAACTGCTGTTGCTGTTGTGGTAACGCTTTCCATATCTTGGGTCGGCCTGCTGATTCTGAACTCTCTGTTGGTTCTCCCTGCTGCGGCAGCCCGAAATATATCAAGAAACTTGCGTCAATATCACGCTTTTTCTATTATTTTTGCGCTTATAGCCGGCATAGGCGGCCTGATTCTATCCTATTATCTTGGCGCATCTGCCGGCGCCGCCATATCCCTGCTGCTGGTTATAATCTTCATCATTTCTTTCATTCTGAGAAAGGTGCGATAAAATGGAAATTACTATGCGCCCCATTGCCACTATGCGCAGTGACTTTCCAACTAAATTTGGCATTCCAAGACAAAGCGGTCTTGTTGAGAGCCTACTTTCTACCGTCATTTTCGAACCGGAATACCGCAATCCCGATGCTCTGCGCGGATTGGAGGAATTCTCCCATCTCTGGATTCTGTGGCAATTTTCCGAAGCTGTTCGTAGCGAATGGTCTCCGACTGTGCGGCCTCCGCGGTTGGGCGGAAACACGCGCTTGGGCGTTTTTGCAACGCGCTCCCCTTTCAGACCAAACAATATTGGCCTATCCTGTGTAAAGCTTGTAGGTCTTGAGCAAACAAAGGAGCACGGCACGGTCATACACGTATCTGGTGCTGATCTCATGGACGGCACTCCTATATTGGATATCAAGCCTTATATCCCCTATTCTGACGCACATCCGGAGGCCTTAGGCGGATTTACCACAAATGCGGACGACTTCGTATTGGAAGTAGATTTCCCTGACGAACTTCTCATAATGCTTCCTGCAGATAAACGCTCTGCCGCTGTTGAGGTTCTGTCTCACGATCCGCGCCCCTCCTATCACAGCGATCGTGAGCGAATTTACAGCTTACCCTTCGCAGGATTTGATATTCAGTTCACAGTTGACGGTAAAACGCTCTGCGTAAAGAAGGTAAACGCTCTATGAGAAGAAATATAGATATGATAAACGACCGACTCGGTCCAAGTATTATACGCTACACGATACCGATCATTTTAACAAGCCTGCTGCAGCTGCTGTTTAATGCGGCTGACCTCGTTATTGTCGGTCGGTTCTGCGGCAGCATTTGTGTAGCCGCCGTCAGTGCCACCGGTGCGATTACCAATCTGATCGTCAATCTATTTATCGGTTTGTCTGTTGGCGCAAGTGTAGCCGTTGCACACAGCTTGGGCGGCAAAGACGATGAAGAAGCTCACAGGACAGTTCACACTGCCTTCGCAACCGCCCTTGTCGGTGGCGCAATTTTGACAGTTGTCGGTGTTACATTTTCCGAGAAGCTTCTCGTTTTAATGAAAACACCAGAAAACGTGCTGCCCTTATCCTCCATCTATATGCGGATCTATTTCGGCGGTATGATTTTTAGTATGGTTTACAATTTCTGCGCGTCGATTCTAAGAGCATCCGGCGACTCCAAGTCTCCTCTGTACTTCCTGTCCCTTGCCGGTGTCATAAATGTACTTCTGAATGTAATCTTTGTTACGGTATTCCATATGGATGTGGATGGTGTTGCCTTGGCTACAACCATTTCTCAAGGCATTTCAGCAGTACTGGTAACCATTGCACTGATGCGGCGAACTGATGCCTGCCGACTCATGCTGAAAAAAATCCGTTTTTATAAAAAACAATTGTTGAAAATCGTTCGCATCGGTCTGCCGGCCGGTATACAGGGCTCGATGTTCTCCATTTCCAATGTTATTATTCAATCCTCCATCAATTCCTTTAACTCTGAAGCGATCCTTTCCGGCAACGGCGCAGCAAGTAATCTGGAAGGCTTTATCTTCGTAATTATGAACAGCTTCCACCAATCCGCTGTTAACTACACCGGCCAAAACGCAGGCGCACATCAATTTAACCGCATTAAAAAAATCTATGGTACCTGCCTCGGCTATGTGACCATCGCAAGTCTTGTTTCCAGCCTCACCTTTTGGTTATTCGGCAGGCAGTTGCTTTCCGTATACATCACGGACTCGCAAGAGGCTATTGAATACGGCATGATTCGAATGACCTATATTATGCTTCCCTACTTTATATGCGGCCTTATGGATGTGTCCACAGGCGCATTACGCGGACTTGGGTCGTCCTTTGTTCCTATGGTGATCACCGTACTGGGTGTGTGTGGCATTCGTATTCTCTGGATCTACACAATTTTCCAAATTCCACAGTATCACACGCCTGAATGTCTATACATTTCATATGTGATTTCCTGGACGATCACATTTATTGCCCAGACGATCGCATATCTACTGGTTTATAAAAAGAAAGCCAATGCGGATTCGCAGTGGCTTGCACAACAAGCTACAAGGAGAGCAATATGAATATTTTGATTTGCAATGTAGGCAGCACCTCGCTGAAATATCAGCTTTTTGATATGGATGCCAACGAAAAGGTTCTTTGCGCCGGTGGTGCAGAGCGCGTTGGTGCTGACAACAGCGTTTTTTACCACAAGAATTATCTGACCGGCGATGCGATCCGGCAGGAGGAAGCATTCCCTACTCACCGTGAGGCAATTTGCGTAATGTTAGAGCAGCTGCTCTGTGGTTGCATCGAATCACTTTCGGAAATTTCCTGCGTTGGTTTCAAGGTGGTGCACGCAAAGGGCATTACCGGCGTACAGTACCTGTCAGAAGAAGTCCTGCGTGCTATGGCCGATTTTAACTCCGTTGCACCGGCTCACAATCCTCCCTATATTGCTGCAATTCGGCAGTTTAAGAATCTGATGCCCGATACACCTATGATCGGCTCCTTTGAGACCGCATTCCACGCGCAGATGCCGCCCGAGGCCTATCTCTATCCCATTCCCTTAGAATTGAGCAAAGCCCATAGCATTCGCCGCTATGGCTTCCACGGCGCATCCTTGGAATACCTGTCTACCTGGACCGCAAAGGAAATGGGTCGCGACGACCTGAAGCTTGTTTGCTGCCATTTGGGAGGTAGCGGCAGCCTCTGCGCTGTAAAAGACGGTATCAGCATTGATACGACTATGGGTATGGGCCTGCAGTGCGGTGTGCTGCAAAATAACCGCATCGGCGATATGGACCCCTATATCATCTTTCATCTTGTTGAAGAATGCGGCATGGAATTAGGCGAGGTCAAGAAGATCCTGCAGAGCAAAAGTGGCCTCTACGGTATGTCCGGCGGTGTTTCCAACGACCTGCGCGACATTCAGGCCGCTGCCGAAAACGGCAATATTGACTGCCAGAACGCCATCAAAGCCTATGCCTACGGAATCAAGAAGTACATTGGCGCATACGCAGCCGCAATGGGCGGCGTGGATGCCGTTGTGTTTGGCGGTGGCATTGGTCGAAAGAGCGATTTGGTTCGGGCTTTAAGCTTGGAAGGCCTGGATTTCCTGGGCATTACCCTGGACACAGAGAAAAACCGCAATCCCAACGGCGGCGCTGATATTTCTGCCGACGGAAGTGCGGTT
>JAZOSY010000090.1:0-11928 GCA_045657385.1 Faecousia sp.
CCAACATTCATCTGAGTACCTCGCGAACCTTTTGAACCTGCTTATTCAGCGCGTCGAACTGCTCGGGAGTCAGGGATTGTGCGCCGTCACACAGCGCGCAGGCCGGGTTATTGTGAACTTCCACCATAATGCCATCTGTGCCGGCAGCAGCTGCTGCAACGGCCATAGCAGGCACCAGAGAGGAGCGGCCGGTTGCGTGGCTGGGATCGACCACAACGGGCAGATGGGACAATTCGTGCAGCACGGGGATCGCAGACAGATCCAAGGTGTTTCGGGTGTAATTTTCGTAGGTCCGAATACCGCGCTCGCACAGGATAATATTCTCATTACCCTCGCTCATAATGTACTCAGCACTCATAAGCAGTTCCTGCAGAGTGTTTGCAAGACCCCGTTTCAGGAGGATAGGCTTTTTTGTTTTACCCAGTTCCTGCAGCAGATCAAAATTCTGCATATTTCTAGCGCCAACCTGAATGATGTCCACATCCTCGAACAGATCCAAGGAGCGTGTGTTCATAATTTCGGTAATGATGGGCAAGCCGGTTGCTTCCTTGGCTTTCAGCAGCATCTTGATGCCCGTATCCTTTAAGCCCTGGAATGCGTAGGGCGATGTGCGGGGCTTAAATGCGCCGCCGCGGAGAATGTGCGCGCCGGATGCCTTTACAGATTCTGCAACCGCAATGATTTGTTCCTCGCTCTCAACAGAGCATGGGCCCGCAATCATAGCAAAGTGACCACCGCCGATTTTTACATCACCGCAGGAAATCACGCTGTCGTTGGGATGGAATTTTCTGTTTGCCTGCTTAAAGGGCTCAGAAACACGACGCACATTCTCAACGATCTCAAGGCTGTTCAGCAGTTCTATGTCCACGCGACTGGTATCGCCAACAAGACCGAGGATGGTAAATTCTTTGCCTTCGGAAAGGTGAACATCCAGATCCATGTGCTTCAACCATTGGATCAAATGCTCGGTCTGTTCAGGTGTTGTTCCTCTCTTCAAAATTGCGATCATAATAACATCTCCCAATAATAAAAAGACCACACAGTAGCGAAACTGTGCGGCGTTTAAAATACGGTATTATAAATGCAAATGCAGCACAAATCGCTATTACTTTTTAAAGGTAAAAAAGTAATAGTTAAAAAAGAAAACCTGTGCAGCTTTTGCAATGGCAACCATAACGAGCCTCCGTATGATATATCTGATGCCAGTATACCACGCAAAATCCTATATTGCAAGGTTTTTTTCATATATTTCAAAGAAAAAGGCAGCCCTTTAGGACTGCCTTTTGTGATTTATTATCCCTGCACAGCAGGATTTGCTGTAACAAATTCGTAGTTGGAACCAAGCAGCCTGTTGCCACTGACATCCTCCAAATGGAAATGGTAAGTAGCGTTAACAACAATGGGTGTAATGACAGCCATGTTTTCCGTGCAGGTAATTGTTTCTTCTGCGGCGATACCCTCAACGCTGTAACACAAAACCCAGCCGTCAGCCGGCACTGGATTGCTGGTTTCCCACATAACCACAAGTTTGGTGCCGTCAGAATCGTCAACTACAAAATTTCTGGCGGTGGTTGTGCCGGCAGATATGCTCTTTATTTCACTAACACTCATACCGGCAGCTTTAACTTCAATGTTGTAAGCCAAGTTGTGATCTAGTTCATCAAAGGTAACCGTAGTATCTGTAGTAACAATTGTCTTGCTGTAATTTGCACCGGTACAACGTACAGTCCAATTTTCAACGTCCACTCCCGCCGGAGCATTCCACTGGGCAGTCAAGGCGTTGTTCATACAACTGATGATTTCCAGATTTTCAGCACGAACAACAGCGCGAGGTGTGTAGGTCAGTTCGCTCTGCCCGGTTACATACAGATCTTCAGCAGGGAACAACTTAAATGTGTACTCCTTGCCAACAGTAAGGTCTGACAGGGTTACATTGGAACCGCTGAATGTAGCAGCGCGATCTTCTTCTCCCTCAGCAGTGTAAAAAACGGACCATTCTGTGCTGTTAGGGCCTTCAATGGTAAAATCAAGAATTACGCTACCGTCGGAAACACCGGTAATGGCGTCAATCTTAACAATATTGGTGGGAATGGGGGTGGCGTAATTAGCTACTGTTTTGCCGGTTAACTTGTGGAAACCGTTAACAGTCAGTTTGATATTGTAGGCTGTGTTAGGTACCAGGTCAGTAAACACGGCCTTTCCGTTCACAACAGGAGAGGTAGCGGGATTGCCGTATGCGTCTGTGCGAGTTACCTGGAGCAAAGATTCGTCATCGCTGGTTTTAACATAGACGGTTAGCGTTGTATAATCCGATTCAACCGTAAGACTGTCAATGTTAAACAGATAGTAGTTATTATAGAAGTAGTAACCACCAAAGAACAAACCGGCAAAAATTAAAAGAGCAATCAGCCAGCCAATCCAATTATGTTTCTTCGCAGGCTTGGACCGTTCTTGGTCTGTTTCGTTCAGGTCGCTGCCAGTATCATCGGAATCGTTTTCAATAGCAGGTTCGTCGTCGGTCAAATCGATAATGACTTCTTCCTCGGATTCCACTGTGCTTTCCTCTTGTTCAGAAGCCGGCGTAAGCGGAATGTTGGGTACTTCTACATAATCGGGTACCACAACGGGATCGGGTACAACAGCTGTAGCAAGATCTTCTGCCTGGTTTAGGATTTCAGAAACCTCGTCTGTAATGGGAGCGTCCTCAGGCACTTCCTCGTCGGGAACGTTGTCCTTGCTCAAATCGACCCATTCTGCCAATTCGGGATCAACAGGGGCAGTTTCTTCCTCTGCAGGGCTCTGCTCCTCAACAAGTGTTTCTTCGACAGTTTCTTCAACATCCTCGGTGGGATCTTCTTCGGGAACAGGAACGATAGGGGCGTCAATAGCGCCATTTCGCTGCATATAACCAACAATAGCTTGTCCCAGCTGGAAGGGGTCTTGAAAACGCTCTTCCGGATTTGTTGCGCAGGCCTTCAGGATAATCTCGCTCATTTCATAGTCAGCGTACATAGGTGCAGGTAGCTTCTCACCGTCATTTACACCATCGAGAGAGGGAAGCGCGCCATTATTGAATACCTGATATAAAATAAGACCGGCTGCGTAAACATCCATTGTAGAATTAAGCGCAGAATAAGCGTCGCTGATTTCAGGTGGTGTATAGGAACTTAAATACTTCTCCGGTAAGGAGGCGTACTTCAGTGCGTCCAACCGAATGAAGCCTAGGTCACCAATACGGAACTGTTGCTGCTCCGTTACAAAAACATTGCTGGGCTTGAGGTCGACATATAAATAACCGCTTCTTCTGCAGGCGGACAATGCTGCGCACAAATCAAGACCCAGGTTCAAAGCGTCCAGGTGCGTAAAGCTATGCCGTTTAAAGTGTTTTTCAAGTGTTCTGCGATAGCGGTTAAGCAGATAGATGTCATAACCCTTGCCGTCATCCATTGGTTCAACCTGATGGTCGCAGAAGGGAATGAAGCCTTCTTGCTCAGAAAGATTGTCAAGAATCTTAATTTCTTCTAAAACAACCTCAGAAAGTTCTTTGAAATATGCCAATGCCGAGTCCTCGTCCGGGTAAGCGCCGGTGAGTAAAAGTGCATCTACCTGATTGGGAGATGCAGGCAGAGAAACCACCTTAACAATATACTTGTCATTGGTTTCGTTTTCCATAGCAGGGCAGCAGCGTACGCCATGATGGTCGCTGATGGGGCCGCCCATAATGAAATTATCGAGCATTGGAGAAATTAGCCTTGGTTCGGACACATTTGTCGCCTCCTTTTTCTTCCTGTCTATATCATAAAATAAATTTCTAAAAAAAGCAACATCTTTGTAGTTGTTTTATTCCGCAAGAAATGATATAATACCTCCGTAGATATTATGCAGACAGTTCTGCGGACCAGGAGGAAATGTTATGAGCAAAATTATTTGTGATATTTGCGGAACATCTTATCCGGAAACGGAAAAAAGATGCCCGATTTGCGGATGCGTATGTGACAATGATGTTCAGCGCGCAACCAGCCAGATTAGTAAAGAAGGCAATGTTACTACCGGCTATACATACGTAAAAGGCGGTCGTTTCTCCAAGTCCAATGTAAAAAAGCGCAATAAGCAGAGCACAAAGCCTGTGAAAGCAGAAAAGCGTGCCCCTGTTACACCCGAGCCTGTCATCGAGGATGTTGCACCTGTTAAGTCCAGCCGTGGCTTGGTAATCACTGCTGTTTTGCTGCTGTTGGCGATTGTTGCAGTGGTGGTTTATATTTCTATTCGTTACTTAAGCCCGATTTCCGGTGATGTCAATATGGAAGAATCCACTTCCGACGTACAACAGCAGAATATTCCCTGTACTAACATTAGAGTTGTATTAGACGAGGATAAGGATATTGTTTTGGATAAAAAGGGCGATGGACATATGCTGACTGTAAAGCAGGAGCCTGCCAACACAACTGATAAAACTGTATACAAGTCGTCGGATGAAGCTGTTGCGATTGTAAGCGACGAAGGTTTGGTTACAGCAGTTGGTAATGGCACAGTAAAGATTACCATCACCTGTGGCGAAATCGTAAAAGAGATTGAAATTACTTGCCAAATCCCGGACGATACAACCTCTGACGATACAACCTCCGATGATACAACCTCCGACGACACTACAACTGACGATACCCAGGACGACGAAACCAAGGAAACACTGAAGCTGAACCGCAATGACATTACCTTTAGCCAGAAGGGTAGTAGTTGGATGGTTTATAGTGGCACAATTGCGAAGAATCTGATTACCTGGACCTCTGAAAACGAGGAAGTGGCAACCGTTGAAGACGGTAAGGTTGTTGCTGTTGGCAGTGGTACAACCAAGATTTATGCAGAGTATGAAGACCAGAAGGTCAGTTGCATCATCCGCTGCGTATTTAAGGACAGCACCGGTGTTCCCGGTAACGGTGGCGTCTCTGAGGATGGCGGCAATGCTGGCACACCCGGTAACGGTGGCGTATCTGAAGATGGTGGAAATACCGGAAGTAGCAGCAATGTTACCTACAATATTCACACAATTTACAGTAAAACCAGCGACTTTACAATGGAGGTTGGCAAGAGCTTCACATTGTCCCTGAAGGATAATGCTGGCAACACGGTTCAGGCAAACTGGTCCATTAGTGGTTCTGCTGCGTCCTTGTCCGGTAGCACTGTTACCGGTGTTGCTTCCGGTACATCTACCGTAACAGCAACCTATAACGGTGTATCTGTTAAGTGCATTGTTCGTGTAAACTAAATAATATGACCAAGCGGCAGCATCCGTATCGATGCTGCCTCTTTTTTTGATTTACTCTGCGTTAATGCTGTCGCGATTTCTGCGAAACAGCAGAGTAATACACCACAGACCTGCAAGACCTACCAGCGCATAAATAATGCGACTGACAACGGCATCTTGACCACCAAAGATCCAAGCTACCAAGTCAAATTTGAATATGCCAACCAGGCCCCAGTTCAGAGAACCGATAATGGAAAGAATCAGTGCCAGCGTATCCATAAATATACCTCCATTCAAATTATTGGATAGGGATATAATGTCCGAATCAAAGTAAAATATACAAACCGTTGCAAACAAGTGAAATTTTTGCTATAATAACGGCAAGAATTGAAGCTAGGAAGGTAAGAATCTATGACCACACTTTATGAAGGCGCATTTGCCAAAATCAACCTGACGCTGGACGTGTTGGACAAACGTGCAGATGGCTATCACGATATTCAAAGCGTTATGCAGACCATCTCCATTCGCGACGATGTTGAGATAGATGTAGATACGGATATGGCTTGGTCACTTTCCTGCGACCAGGATGGCGTTCCCACCGATGAACGGAACTTAGCCTGGAAGGCAGCGAAGGTGTTTTATGAGAATACCAAATTTGAAACAACCGGTATTGCTATTCGCATCACAAAGCGCATTCCGATGGAGGCCGGTTTGGGTGGCGGCAGCGCTGACGCAGCGGCTGTTTTGCGTGCGCTGAATCGTCATTACGGCGAGCCTCTTTCCATTTTGGCACTTGCAGAGTTGGGCGCCCTTGTTGGCAGTGATGTGCCTTTTTGCACACTTTGCGGAACGGCGATGGTAGAAGGCCGCGGCGAGCGTCTTAGAAAACTGCCGGATATGCCTGATTGTTGCTTTGTCGTGTGCAAGCCGGATTTTTCTTCTTCCACACCGGAACTGTACAAAAAAATCGATGAAATATCTATTCCTAAGCGTCCAAACCATCAGGCGATGGAAAGTGCACTGCTGGCAGGTGATCTTGGTAAGGTCGCAGAGAATGTTTACAATGTGTTTGACCCGATTGTTACTAAGGACCATTTGGAATTAAATTATATTAAGTCTATTTTCAACAGCTACGGCTCTGTTGCCCAGCAGATGACCGGTTCCGGTTCTGCGGTGTTTGCGATTGTGCCTGACTTTGAATTTGCTGCTGTTATCTGCAGTATGCTTAAAGAAAACTATCCCCAGGTGTATATCGCAAAGCCTCTTTAACAAGTTGCGTAAATGTCCATACCGTGTATCTGTCGGTATGGGCATTTATTGCTAAATTTTCGTGATGACTCGATTGTGTGCTGTTTTTGGGACAGTATGCATGTTATTATATCGTTAATGAGGAGGGGTTCGATGCTAACATTATTGTTGGGTTCAGATTGGACAGCCAATCGGGACACCGTATTAAATATGATTGCACAGGACGTGGCGGCGCAAAAGCCGGGGCGTGTTTTGATTGTGCCTGAATTGATTAGCCACGATACTGAGCGCAGATTATGCGTCTCAGCCGGTGACACAGCCAGTCGTTTTGCAGAAGTGTTGACATTTACACGTCTGGCAAAGCGTGTGTCCGATGCAGTGGGAATTGGTGCGCCGGAGTGTTTGGATAATGGTGGACGATTGGTGGCTATGGCTTCTGCGACCCGTCAACTTCACAGTAAGTTGAAGGCTTATGCAGCCCTGGAAACACGTCCTGAGTTTTTAACCGGTCTTTTAGATGCAGTTGACGAATTTAAACGCTGTTGCATTTCGGCAGAAGACCTTCACTATGCTTCCAAAAAATCGCAAGGTAGTTTGGCGCAAAAGCTAGAGGAACTGTCCCTGATTTTGGATGCTTATGACAGCCTTTGCGCACGGGG
This sequence comes from Faecousia sp., assembly GCA_045657385.1. Taxonomy (GTDB): domain Bacteria; phylum Bacillota; class Clostridia; order Oscillospirales; family Oscillospiraceae; genus Faecousia. The sequence goes on from JAZOSY010000090.1 coordinate 7,150, forward strand.
AAAACAAGACCCTCGCGACCAAATGACTTGGCTACTTGAGCAGTTGGAGCAATGTAATTTCGCGTCTAGCCATGTTTTTTATATTGATGGATTTCCTGATTTTACGCGACAACACGCTGCTATTTTGCAGCATCTGATTGCAGAATCTGCGCAGGTTGTAATCAGTTTGAATACTGATAGCGTAGATTCCAATCATCCTGCCTTTGAGAAAGCCGGTCAAACTGCAGGTCAGTTGATTCGCATTGCCCAGCAGATGGGTGTGGAGGTGGAAATCAGACAAGTAGAAGTAGAATGTTCTGAGTTCGCTAATGTTCGTACTACGCTGTTTTCCGGTGCTATTGAAGAAAGAACCGATTTAGATTCGTCTGTTCAGGTGCTTAGAACTGATTCGTTATATCAGGAGTGCCATCTTGCTGCCCAGGAAATCATTCAGAAGGTTCAAAACGGCTGTCGTTACCGGGACATCGGTGTTGTTTGCACGGATATGCAGAGCTATAAGAACACGATCAATATGGTGTTTTCCCGGTACAAGATTCCTGTTTATTTATCCGGAACGGAAAGTGTTCTTGATAAAACGGTAATTACAACTGTCCTGGCAGCAATTGACGCAGCAATTGGTGGTTTTGAACGGGCAGATGTGATACGTTACTTAAAATCTTCACTTTCTCCGTTGCAAATGGAGGACTGTGACAGGATTGAAAATTATGCGATCACCTGGAATATTACCGGAAACCGCTGGTGCGCAGATTGGGAGAATCATCCGGGGGGACTTGGTGCGCCCTGGAAGGATGCAGATAAGCAACAGTTGGCTTCACTAAATGCACTGCGAAGTGCAGCATTGACACCGCTTATTGCACTTAGAACGGCTATTAAGGAAGCCGGAAATGTTGATCAAATTGTAGATGCGATTTACAGCTTTTTGATAAATATTCGCTTTGAAGAGCGCCTGCAGACACTTGCCCAACAGATGAGGAATTCAGGTGACCTTCGCGGAGAACAAGCGTTAAGCCAGCTTTGGGAGATTTTGTTATCTGCGCTTGAACAATTATCCGGTATGCTTGGTGATACCTATTGGGACGGACAGAACTTTACAAGATTGCTGAGATTGCTGTTGAGTCAATACGATGTTGGCACCATTCCGGCGGTGTTGGACGCGGTAATGATTGGCCCAATATCCGCTATGCGTTGTCAGCAGACGGAACATTTGTTGTTACTTGGTGCCAACGAAGGAAACTTTCCTGCTTACAGTGGCTCGGCCGGTGTGCTCACTGACCAAGAGAGATTCGAGTTGCGACAGTTGGGAGTGCCACTCACCGGTGGTGCTATGGAAGGTTTGCAAGCGGAGTTTGCGGATATTTATGGTGTCATTTGCGGTGCAAGAAAGACGATGACCGTTTCCTGTCCGGCAGAACAGCCTTCTTATTTATATCAACGGCTGAGCAAAATGGTTGGTGGCGAAAAATACAAAAATCCCCTCAGGATTGCACCTGTAAACCACATGGAGGTAAGCGCTTATTTGGCCCGAGTTGGTGCAAAGAGGGAAGCGGTCGGCTTTGGTGTATCCGAAATGTATGAGCAACTTAGACAGCAAAGAATGCACAGTCTTGGCAGAATTGCGCCCGAAACAATAGCCAAACTGTATGGAAAAACCCTAAGACTTTCTGCATCACAGGTGGATAAGATTGCGGATTGTCGACTGGCGTATTATTTGCAGTACGGCCTGAAGCTTAAGGAGCGAAAAGAGGCAACGATTGACCCTGCTGAGTTTGGCACTTATGTTCACGCAGTACTGGAGAAAACCGGGCAAAGGATTATGGAACTCGGTGGATTTCATCAGGTTTCGCTTGAGGAAACCTTGGAAATTGCAAACGAATATTCTTTGCAGTATATTTCCGAACGCTTCCAACAGATTGACTCACAGCGTGTGAACTACCTCTTCCGTAGAAATGCACATGAATTGGAAATGGTCATTACCGAACTGTGGGATGAGTTGCGTCAATCAAAGTTTGAACCGGCTGAGTTCGAGCTGTCCTTTGGTATGGGCGGTGCAATGGATGCCATCGACATAAACGGAAAGACTATGTCGGCGCACTTGCGTGGATTTGTTGACAGAGTTGACATCTGGCGCGAGAAAGAACAAGTCTATTACCGCATTGTGGACTACAAGACGGGCAAGAAGGACTTTGATTACTGCGATGTTTATAATGGTTTGGGCTTGCAGATGCTTCTGTATTTGTTTGCGCTTGAGGACAATGGAAAGCATTTCCTGGGTGACCATCCGGTGGGTGCCGGTGTGCAGTACTTCCCGGCAAGAGCCCCGGTTGTAGCGGTAGAGGGCCGTATGAGCGATGAGGAAGCGCAAAAAGCCCGTGAGAAGATATGGAAACGGGAAGGCTTGTTGCTGTCCGATGACGCGGTACTGAAGGCTATGGAGCCGTCTGAAAATCCGAAACGTCTGCCTTATTCCATCAAGAAGGACGGTACAGTTTCCGGCGATTTGGCAGATAGACAGCAGATGTTGATATTAAAAAGATATATATTCGTTTTGCTGGCGAAGATGGTTGATGATATTTCGTCCGGTTGCGTTGAGCCGAATCCTTATACAAGAGGTAGTCGGCATAATGCCTGTACGTTTTGTCCTTATGGTACAATCTGCCACAATGCAGATGTGGAGAACAGACGCGATTATGCGGCAATGGCACAAAATGATTTCTGGGAGCGAGTAGAAAAGGAGGTGGACAATCATGGCTGATACATTAACCCCTAGGCAAAGGCAGGCGATTACAAATCGCGGAGGCAAACTGCTTGTTTCTGCCGCTGCCGGTTCGGGAAAGACGATGGTTTTGGTTGAACGGCTTGTTAACTATATTCTAGACCCCAAAGACCCTGCCAATATTGACGATTTTCTGATTATTACCTATACAAAGGCCGCGTCAGCAGAGCTTAGAAGTAAGATTGCTGCCAGGCTTTCCAAGTTGATTGCGGAGCAACCGGGCAACCGTCATCTTCAGCGGCAAATGCAGCGTATGTATCTTGCCAAGATTTCCACAGTGCACGGCTTTTGTACCGATGTTTTGCGCCAATATGCCCACCGCTTGGATATAACCGCTGATTTTCGTGTTGCCGATGAGAGTGAGTGTGTTGAATTGCAGCTAAAAGCTATACAGAATGTCCTGGATATGGCCTATGAAACTGCTGAGGAAAATAAGTATTTCCGTGAACTGATAGATTCGCAAGGATTGGGAAGAGATGACAGACAAATACCCGAAATAATCTTAAAGGTCTACGGTAGTGCAAGATGTCACCTTGACCCTGATAAGTGGTTGCAGTGGTGTGCAAATTCCGATTTGGATTCTGTTAATGATGTTGGCCAAACACCGTGGGGAGCATTTTTGATAGCTGACCTGAAGGCGTATTTGGAACTGCAAATAAACGCGTTAACCAATTGTATAGCAGAGGCCAAAAAGAACGATGGTATGGATAAACAGGTCGCGTTGTTTGAATCCACAGTAGCGCAGCTTCGGGTGTTAGCGAATTGCTCCACATGGGATGAGATTATAGACAACAAGTCTATCGTCTACGGCACTCTGTCCTTTTCCAAGAAGTGTACGAATTTGCAGCTTAATGAGCAAATGAAAGCGGTTAGAAATGCCTGTAAGGAAGGCGTCGCTGCACATTTGCGTAATTTCTCCGATAGAAGTGCGTTGCTGCTTGATGATTTACGGAAGTCTCGTGATAGTGCAATTGGATTGGTTGAGCTGGTGCAGAAATTCTCGGATGAGTACGACAGATTGAAGAAAAACCGCGGAATTCTCGATTTCGGAGACCTTGAGCACAAAACCCTTGACTTGCTTGTTGGCAAAAATCGGAACCAAAATACAGTCATTGCCGCAGAAATCGGTGCGCGTTTTCGCGAGGTTATGGTGGATGAGTATCAGGATTCTAATGGAATTCAAGATGCTATCTTCAGCGCCTTGACGGAAATGCGGCAAAATTGCTTTATGGTTGGTGATGTGAAGCAGTCCATATATCAGTTTCGGTTGGCTGACCCTGGCATTTTCACAGAGAAATACACAAGCTATATGTCCGCAGACGATGCAAAAGCAGGCGAGGGGAGAAAGGTCCTTTTAAGCCATAACTTCCGTTCCTCTGCAGGTGTTCTAAACGGTGTAAACGATGTGTTCAAACGGTGTATGTCCCCTGATGTTGGAGGTATCGCCTATGGCGATGAAGAAATGCTTCGCGAGGGAGTACCCCATATTCCGCTACAAGACCCGGAAGTGTCGCTCTACGGCCTTTCAGTTGCAAAAGACACCTATGCAGAGGAAGCAAACTTTGCAGCCGATGAAATTGCCAAATTGCTTGATGGGAAGTATTTAATCCGCGACGGAGATGCGTTACGTCCTGTCCGTCCGGAGGATATTGTTATACTGCTTAGAAGCCCAGGCTCTGTTGGTGCGACATTTCAGAATGCTGTGCTGGCACGGGGGATACGCTGTGTTACAGGTGATTCGGCTGACTTGCTGCAAACTGAGGAAATTCAGACGGTTAGGGCTATTCTGCAGGTTATTAGCAATCCGCTTCAGGACATTCCTCTGGTGACAGTATTGACGAGTCGTGTCTTTGGTTTTACAGCTGAAGATTTGGCAAATTTGCGTATAGGAAATCAAAACGACGACGTATACACACTTTTGTCAAATGCAACTGATGAAAAGAGCCAAGGTGCATTGTCAACAATTGTGAATCTGCGTGAGTGGGCGCGGTTTGAAACGGTAGCAC
>JAZOSY010000091.1:0-3207 GCA_045657385.1 Faecousia sp.
CTGGAAGTGAAAGCCGGCGAGCCCATCCCCCGCTGCTGCGGCAAGGTAATGGAAGTGCTAGAAAAATAAAAAAGCACCCTCATTACGAGGGGGCTTTTGATATTACAGGGGGGACTGCTTGATCTTGGAGAACCGTCTGGGATACTGCTTGGGTGTGGGCGCTACCTTCTTCAGCACAATCACCGTGTGGGCGGTACCATCAATGGGGAAAGTTTCCACCTTTTCCAGCTTCAGGCCCAGTTTGGAAATGGCATTTTTGGCCTCGGCCAGTTCTTCTTCTGCGGCGGTGCCTTTCATGGCCAGCACCTTGCCGCCAACCTTTACATAAGGGGCGGTCAGCTCCAGCAAGATATTCAAGCGCGCAACAGCGCGGCTGGTGGCGATGTCATAGGATTCCCGACAGGTCTCCACAAATTCCTCCGCCCGGGCAGTGACACATTCGGCCTCCACACCCAAGGTGGGCAGAATGCTCTCCAGCCAAGTCATCCGCTTGCCCAGCGAATCCAGCAGAGTCAGGGAAACTTCAGGGCAGGCGATCTTCACCGGCACACCGGGGAAGCCTGCGCCGCAGCCCACATCGATCATTTTCTTGCCCTTAAGATCTTCCAAAGTCAGCAAGGTGAGCGAATCCAGCAGGTGAAGCTTTGCCACCTGGGTTGGCTCGGTTATAGCGGTCAGGTTCATCACCTTGTTCTGCTCGATGACCGCGTTGCCAAATGCGTATAGGGCATCCTGTGCGGTTTCGGACAGGGAAAGGCCCAGCTGGGGCAAACCCTGTGAAAGTGTTTGTTTCATAGCGCTCACCTTAGTTGGTTACATCCACTTGGGACTTGTCCAGAGGATTAAACTGGTCCTGCTCCACGATGGTGGAGGGCAGCACGATTTCCTGAATGTGCCAACTGGTCAGCAAGTCACAGACGGAGGCATCAGCCTGTTCCCGATTGCCAAAGAAATTGTCGCAAGTAGCCATATCCATTTGCAGATTTTCGTTTTCGAGAGAAACGACGCGACTGTACGCGCCGGAACCCAGAATAGCTTCCAGATCAGCCACAGCATTCAGGCAGGCCCGATAGCTCATCAGCATACCGGAGTATTGGAATTGGACGCTGCTGTTCTCCCGGCAGGCCAAAAATGCAGCAAGGCTTGCGTCCTGGTCGATGGTGATGCCGGCGCGACGGGCCATCTGTTGACACATAGCGTAGGGCAGAACCACCGTCGGCGCTTGGGGATTCACAGCAGCCTCACCGGTGATGGGAACGGTCACACCCGTAATGCCCTGGGCGGTGTAGCGGCTGGCCCAACCCAGCTTTTTCACAGGCTGGAACGAACCGGCGAACACGGACAAAGACTGGTCATACACCAGTTTTTCAAAGCCGTCGGAGGCCTGCGTTGCCAAGGTATCAAAATTGTCAAAAACCACGTTGCCCTTGTAATCTCTGGGAACTTGGTCGGCAAGGGCATTGGCCTGGTCCCGGAAATATGCGGCCGCCTCCTCCAGTTCGTCAATGGCCCAGTCGGTCTCTTGCAGGCGAATGTCCTCGGAAAGGGGGCCGGAAAAATCATTCAAGCCAAATAGGCCGAAGTTTATAAACACAACAAGGGAAACCACCGCGCAGACCCAGCCGAACCAGCGAATGGGATTCCACTTAAAGATCAGCAGCAGCACCAAGGTGGCCAGCACCAGCATCAGCATCCAAATCAGCAAAACCTGCCACAGGCAGAAGGACACACCGCTGTTCCAGTCGGCCAGATAACTTTGGGCCATTCGGGTCACATAAGGATAAATCATATCCACAAGGGCAGAATGGGAACGGGCAAACGCACGCAGACCCAGCGTAAAAACAGCCAGAATCGCCGCGGTCAAATAACCTCTAATATATTTCAAAGGTAACGCCTCCTTTTCCATTCATTTTTTGTGATAGTTTAGTATAGCATATTTTGGCAGAATTGTCCAGTACTCAGACAAGTTCGCCAATCATACCGTCCTCAAACAACGCGGTAAGCCGCACCTGCCGAATCTCATTGTGCAGGTCCTTTCCTTTTGCGTAGACCTTCACATAGTTGGGCGTGTACCCAGTATAGTATACCCCATCTTCCTGCTCAAAAAGCACGAATTGACAGGTATTTATCAGTTCTTTCCGATAAGTGGCGGACATTTCGGTGGCAACCTTGATAGCAGTGCGGCTTCTTTCCTCTTTTACAGCGTTGCTTAGCTGGCCACTCATCTTGTCAGCCGGTGTGCCGGGGCGACGGGAATAGGGGAAAATATGCATATCCGCAAAGCCGCATTTTTGAATAAAGGAAAGACTTGCGGCAAATTCCTCCTCCGTCTCGCCGGGGAAGGCAACAATCATATCGGTGGTCACCGCGCAGTCGGGGAAATATTTTTTAAGCCATTCAACGCTTTGTAAATACCGGGCGGTGTCGTATTTGCGCTTCATTCGCTCCAAAACACTGTCGCAGCCGGACTGCATAGACAGGTGGAACTGGGGACAAAGATTGGGAAGCGCCACAAGTCGCTCACAAAAAGCTTCTGTGATGATCCGGGGCTCTAAAGAGCCTAGCCGCACCCGTAAATCGGGCAAAGCATTGCAAACCGCCTCCAAAAGTTCCGCCAAATTGGGCTTGCCGGGCAGATCCGCGCCCCAACCGGCAATCTCGATGCCGGTGACCACGATCTCTCGATAGCCTTGTTCGGCCAACTCCTTTGCCTGCCGAACAGCCAGCTCCACAGGCGCAGACCGGATAGGTCCACGGGTGTAGGGGATAATGCAGTAGCTGCAAAAATTCACGCAGCCGTCCTGTACCTTCAGCATCGCCCGGGTGCGACCCTCCAAGCCACCGGCCGGGAGAATTTCAAAGCTGCGGCGCTTCAAAGCTTCGTCAACCTTCCGGGACTTGACCTTGCGCTCTGCTGCGGCAAGCACCTGCTCCACAAAGGCCTCCCGATCCGCGCTGCCGCCGATCACATCCGCGCCTAAGCTTTCCACCGCGTCAGCCGCGTGCTGGGGATAGCAACCGCACACCGCAATCACCGCATGGGGGTTGTCACGACGACAACGGCGAATCATGGCCCGGTTCTTTTTGTCCGCCACCGCGGTCACCGAGCAGGTGTTGATGATGTAGCCGTCGCACTTTTCGTTAAAATCCCCGATTAAGTGGCCTTTTGCGGTCAAAAGTTGGGCCATCGCCTGGGTTTCGTATTGA
>JAZOSY010000092.1:0-11435 GCA_045657385.1 Faecousia sp.
GGTTGTCGGCCTGTCTGCCGACCGTTTGTATCCTTCCATTTATGAAAATGACGAGGAAGCCTTTGAAATTTGGAACAAGGAGATCGGGGTTGCCCCCGAGCGCATTTTCCGCTTTGGTAAGGCAGATAACTTCTGGGAGCATGGCTCCGGTCCTTGCGGCCCTTGCTCCGAGGTTTATTATGACCGCGGTGAAAAGTATGGTTGCGGTAAGCCCGGCTGTACTGTTGGTTGTGATTGTGACCGCTACATGGAAGTGTGGAACAATGTGTTCTCCCAGTTCGATAATGATGGCAACGGCAATTTTACTGAACTGACACAGAAAAATATCGATACCGGTATGGGACTGGAGCGTCTGGCGGTTGTCTGCCAGGATGTAAACTCCCTGTTTGACGTGGACACGGTTATGAACATCACCAACCATGTGACCGCCATCACCGGCGCATCCTACGGCCAGAGCACAAAGACCGATGTAAGCCTGCGTGTCATCACCGACCATATCCGCGCCTCTACCTTTATGATCGCCGACGGTGTTCAGCCCACCAACGAAGGCCGCGGCTATGTTCTGCGCCGCCTGCTCCGCCGGGCTGCCCGTCACGGCAAACTGTTGGGTGTGAATAAGCCTTTCCTGTTTGAGGTTGTGGAAACCGTTATTCGGGAGAATGAGAATCACTACACCTACCTGCGCGAGCGCGCCGACCACATCATCCGTGTTGTCAAGACCGAGGAAGATAATTTTGCCCGTACCATCGATACCGGTATGCGTATCTTCGGCGAGAAGCTGCAGCAGCATAAGGCCAATGGCGAAACCGTATTCTCCGGCGAGGATGCTTTCCTGCTGGCTGATACCTACGGCTTCCCTGTGGACCTGACCGTTGAGATGCTGGAAGACGAGGGTATGACTCTCGATATGGACAAGTTCGTTGCCTGCCGCGAGGAGCAGAGAGTCCGCGCCCGTGAGGCTCGTAAGGCTCTGGGCGATTTGGGCTGGGCAGGTATTGATCTGGGCCTGGACACCACGCCCACCGAATTCGTCGGTTATGAAGTCAACAACTGCGAGGCTAAGGTTTTGGCCGTCTGTGTTGGTGAGGAAGTCACCGGCTCTATCACCGGCGGCGAAAAGGGTATTATCGTTCTGGATAAGACACCTTTCTACGCAGAAATGGGCGGCCAGGCAGCCGACTACGGTGTAATCCTGATGGGCGAAAGCCGTTTCAAGGTCACCGATGTACAGAAGGACAAGGGCGGCAAGTACCTGCATTCCGGCGTGATGCGCAGCGGTACGCTGAAGACCGACGATATGGTTTTGGCGTCTATTGATGTGGAGCGTCGTAAGGCGATTATGCGTGCTCACTCTGCAACTCACCTGCTGCAGAAGGCACTTAAGAGTGTGCTGGGTGACCATGTGCATCAGGCCGGTTCCTTGGTTGAGCCCGACCGCCTGCGCTTCGACTTTACCCACTACTCCGCAATGACGGCTGAAGAACTGGCCAAGGTCGATTCTATCGTGCAGAATGCGATTCTGGACGGCTACGGCGTTGATGTGAAGGAAATGTCCATCGATGATGCTAAGAAGATGGGTGCAATGGCACTGTTTAGCGAAAAGTACGGCGATACCGTTCGCGTTGTCAATATGGGCGGCTACTCCATCGAGCTGTGTGGTGGTACCCACTTGGATAACACCGCTAAGGTCGGACCCTTCCGTATTGAAAGTGAGTGCAGCGTTGCTTCCGGCGTGCGCCGTATCGAGGCGATTACCGGTATGGAATGCCTGCAGGATATGACTCGCACCCACGAATTGCTGTACGCTGCCGCAGCTGAGCTGAAGGCAAAGCCCGGCGATTTGGTGGACAGAATCCACGCACAGGCAGAAGAAGTCAAGAACCTTAAGAAGACCATTGAGTCCTTCAAGGCCAAGGAATCTGCCGGCGAGGCTGACCGCTTCCTGTTTGGCGGCCACGATATTGGCGGCCTGAAGGTTCTGACCGTGAATATCCCCAATGCTGATGCAGCAAAGCTCCGTCAGGTTGGCGATACTCTGCGCGATAAGGCTCCCAATGTGGTTGCTGTGCTGTCTACTGTGGCTGATGACAAGATCACCTTCCTGGCAATCTGCGGCAAGGATGCCGTTGCCAAGGGATTGAAGGCCGGTGAACTGGTCAAGCAGGTCTGCACCATCTGCGGCGGCTCCGGTGGCGGGAAGCCCGATTCCGCTATGGGTGGCGGCAAGGATGTTATGAAGCTGGATGATGCTCTGGCAACTGTGGATGACTTTGTAGCATCTAAAATTTAAGGCAATAGGACGCTGCCCTCAGGTGGCGTCCTATTTTTAAAAAAGGGGGGTAGACACCTATGCGTAAGCTGATGTTGTTTGCAATCGGTTTTACAATTTCTTGCGCCATCGGTGCCTATCTGGCCTCCGGTTTGTGGCTCGTTCTGCTGGGCGTTTTTTGCTTGGTGACGATGATTGCGTTGCTGTTTTCTAAGGATTTGATAAGCAGAAAAATCGCCTGTATTCTGCTTGGTTGTGTAATTGGTCTTATTTGGCTGTTTGGCTTTGACCGGCTTTATTTGTCCGTACCCCGGAATATGGATGGGCAGACCACCAAACTGCAAATCGCAGTTACGGAATACAGCACCACCACCGATTATGGCATCCGTGCAGAAGGCAAAGCAAAACTAAACGGCAAGACCTACCAAATCCGTTTTTACATCAACGACGATATTTCTTTGTCACCGGGAGATACGGTGACAGGCGATTTTGAACTGCACTATACAGGCAGCGGTGCGGAAAATACGCAATATTTCAGCGGCAAGGGACTTTTCCTGCTTGGCTATCCAAAAGAAATCGATTACGAGATCGGCCGCGATGCAAATACGGCAAAGTATTTTGCGCCGATCCTTAGGCAAAAGATCCTGAATCTGATGGATCAGATCTTTCCCGAGGATACAAGACCCTTCTGCAAGGCGCTTCTTCTGGGCGAAACATCGGAACTGCCTTTTGAAAGGGCGCAAGCGTTGCGCGATAGCGGTGTATACCATATCGTTGCGGTGTCGGGAATGCACGTGTCCATTTTGTTCGCGCTTATTTACCTGCTTTGTGGAAAACGCAGAGTGCTAACGGCGATCATCGGGATACCGCTGTTGTTTGCGTTTGCAGCGATCGCAGGCTTTTCACCGTCGGTGGTTCGCGCCAGTGTGATGCAGAGTCTTGTGATTTTGTCATTGCTTGTCAATAAAGAGTATGACCCACCAACAGCACTTTCTGCTGCAGTATTGGGTATCCTTGCGGTGAACCCTCTTAGCATTACTTCTGTGAGTCTGCAACTCTCTGTTGGATGTATTGTGGGTATTTTCCTGTTCTCTAGCAGAATATATCACTATCTCTATAGCAAAGTAAAACTAAAGAAGAGTGAGCAGAAAAGCTTGAAGGCCAAATTGATTCGTGGCTGTTTCGGCTCGATCAGCGTGACCCTTGGAGCAATGGCTCTGACAACACCGCTGTGTGCGATCTATTTTGGAAGCATCAGCTTAGCAAGTGCTGTGTCGAATTTGCTGCTCTTGTGGCTTGTGAGCTTCATTTTCTACGGTGTCATTGCAGCCTGCGCTTTGGGCGCATTGCGGCTGCCTCTTGGAACGGTCATTGGATACATCATTTACTGGCCGATCAAAGCAATTTATGGTATAACCGAGGTGATTTCCAATATGCCACTGTCGACTTTATATACTAGCAGCATTTATGTGATTGCTTGGCTGATTTTTGCCTATATCCTGATTATGGTCTTTATCAAAAGCAAGAAGAAACACCCGTGGGTGCTGGCCGGATGTTTGTTGGTGGCACTTGCGGCTACAATTACTCTTTCGTGGCTGGAAAACCGAACGGATGATTACCGCATTACGGCAGTAGATGTGGGACAGGGGCAATCCATTGTCTTGCAGAAAAAGAACCAGTGCTATGTGGTGGATTGCGGTGGCGATAGTGGAAGCGAAGCGGCTACGCGGACGGTACAGCTGTTGCGCTCACAAGGCATATTCCGTATTGACGGTTTGATTGTTACTCACTTCGATGAAGACCACGCAGGCGGTGTTGCGCAATTTCTCAGCCAGATGCCGGCGGATTATCTGTATCTGCCTGTGACAGAGGAAAATGCAATTTTATCGGAACTTAAAAGGACCCACAGCGACAAAATTGTATGGGTCGAAGGGATTATCTCGAATATTGAGGATGATTTGACTATAATTCCTGCTGAGAAGGGCCAAGATAGCAACGAATCTAGTCTGTGCGTCTTGTTTCAGCCGGAAAATTGTGATATACTGATAACTGGAGACCGTTCATTTGCCGGCGAAAAAGAACTGATGGAGCATATAGACCTGCCGGATTTGGAAATTCTAGTTGCAGGCCACCATGGTTCGAAAACATCTACATCGCTGGAGCTGCTGAGCAAGACCCGACCCGAGGTAGTCATTATCTCGGTGGGTGCTGATAACCGATACGGCCATCCCACGTGGGAAACGCTGGAGAGGTTAGATATGTTCGGTTGCGCAGTCTACCGAACCGATTTGAAAGGAACCATTACATTCAAGGGGTGAAATTATGGCAAAAGAAACTGCACAACCCGATAGTCTGCAAGTGTTAAAGGACGAGATTCGCAGGGCAGAGCCGGCCCGGCTGTACTTCTTTTACGGCGAGGAAATGTTCTTGCTGCAGCACTATTTAAAGCAGTTGCATAAGACCATTGTTGACCCTGTGACTGAGTCCTTCAACTCTCATAAATTGACTGTCGAAACCTTTGACACCCGTGCTTTTGCTGATTGCGTGGAGAGTTTGCCAGTTATGGCGGAGCGCACAATGGTCGTGGTGGATGAGATCGATATTTTCAAACAAAATGAGGCCGACCGAGAGCAGATCATCGACATTATTTCCGATATTCCCGATTACTGCACGGTTGTTTTTACATACAATACGACTCCCTTTAAGCCGGATAAGCGGCTGAAAAAACTGTGGGAAGCCGTTAGTAAGTACGGCACACAGGTGGAGTTCCAAAAGCAGAGCGGACGGGACTTGATCAACTGGATCAGCCGCCATTTTGCGGCAGCCGGTAAGAAAATATCTCCCGACCTATGTTTGTATTTGATTGAACTGACTGGCGGTACGATGACGGCCCTTTCCGGCGAAATTTCTAAAATCAGCGCCTATTCCGGCGCGGATGTAATCTGCAAACAGGATATTGACGCTGTGGTTGAGCCGGTTCTGGATGCAGTTGTGTTCCAAATGACCGATATGCTAGGTGCCGGTGAGTGCGGTAAGGCCCTTCAGAAGCTGCAACAGCTGTTCAAAATGCAGGAAGAACCCATCAACCTGCTCGGCGCTATTGGCGCACATTTCCGCCGTCTGAGTACGGCACGAACCCTTGCTGACAACGGAAAAACAGCCGTAGAGTTAATGAACCTCACAGGCCTTAAGGACTACCCGGCCAGAAAGACAATGGCAGCAGCCAATCGCTTCTCTGCAGCCTTCTATGCAAAGGCGGCAGAGCTGGTGCTGGAGAGCGATATGATGCTGAAGACATCCTTTGACGATGCGGACAGAATTTTGGAGGTGTTGATCCTTCGGCTGTCACAGGAGGCAAAAAATGATTAAAATTCGCGAAGCGATTGTGGTCGAGGGTCGATATGATAAAAACACCCTCTCCCAAATCGTTGACGCTCCTATACTGGAAACCTCCGGGTTCGGAATTATGAAGGATAAAAAACAGTTAGACCTGCTAAGACGAGTTGCAGCCACGCGTGGATTGATCATTTTCACCGATTCTGACGGAGCAGGCTTCGTAATTCGGAATTACCTTAAGGGCGCAATTCCGGCATCTCAGCTGAAGCACGCATACATTCCCGATATTCTTGGCAAGGAGCGCCGTAAAGACGCACCGGGAAAAGAGGGGAAACTGGGCGTAGAGGGTATGCGGCCGGAAGTGATCATTGATGCCCTTTTGCGCGTCGGTGCAACGGTTGAAGGCGAAGTAAACACCCATTCCAGCGGTAATATCACCAAGCAGGATCTGATGGAATTGGGGCTGTCCGGCGGCAAAGACAGCAGCGATACGCGCAAGAAGCTGCTGAAGAAATTAGATCTGCCGGAGCATATGAGCAGCAATGCTATGCTGCAAGCGCTAAATCTTTTGATGGATCTGGATGCGCTACAGCGCTTATTGAAGGAATAATCGCCGCAATGCGGCTGGAGAGTACGTATGATTGACATTCAGGTTAAAAACTTAACAAAGTTTTTCGTCATTGGCGAGAACCTGCTAGAGGACCTTTCCTTTGATATTCAGGAAGGGGAACGGGTGGCTATTTTGGGCAGAAACGGCTGCGGAAAAACCACTCTCTTTAATATCCTGAGCGGACAGATGGATTATGATGCCGGCGAGGTGTTTGTGAATCCCCATAAGCGGCTTGGACTGATCTCCCAGATTCCTGTGTTTCCTGATGGGTATACGGTGGAGGATGTTTTGCGTTCTGCCTACCATGTCCTGACAAAGGCTCGGGAAAGAATGACCCTTTTGGAAAAGCAGATGGAAATGGGCGCAACGGACGAGCAGCTAAGAGAGTATGATGCCCTTACCAACCGTTTTCAGGCCGGAGGCGGCTATGAAATGGATGTGGAGGTAGATAAGATCTGCAACGGCTTGGGGATCACGCGAGCCCAGCGTGAGCAACTGTTTGCCAGCCTGTCCGGCGGCGAAAAGACCCGTGTAAATTTGGCGCGGCTACTGTTGGAAAAAACAGACATTTTGCTGCTAGACGAACCTACCAACCATTTGGATTTAAATAGCGTGGAGTGGCTGGAAGGCTATATCAAATCCTTCAAAGGCACAGTTTTGGCCATTTCCCACGATCGCTATTTTCTGGATGCGGTGGCTCAACGCGTGATCGAAATCACAGATGGCCACGCGGAGTTTTATTCGGGCAACTACTCATTTTATATTGAAGAAAAGCAAGCGCGCTTCAATCTGCAGCTAAAGCAGTATGAGCAAGAACAGGCTAAATTGAAGCAGTTGGGCTTTACCGTGGAGCGTATGAAGGGATGGGGTATCAACAACAGAACCCTTTACCGACGCGCAATGTCCATTCAGCACAGAATGGAACGGATCAAAAAGACCGAGCGGCCTAAGACAGAAAAGACAATGAAGGCTACCTTTGGACAAAAGGACTTTGCCGGCGATGTGGTTTTCCAGATGAAGAATGTGGAAAAGTCCTTCGGTGAACGCACCCTATTTTCTGATGTTGAGCTGCAGGTAGAAGGCGGTGAACGGATCGCCCTTTTGGGCGACAACGGCACAGGTAAGTCTACATTTATCAAGTGCCTGCTGGGTGAAGAGGATTGCAAAGGCAAGATCCAGTTTGGTCCTACGGTCAAATGGGGATACCTGCCTCAGATCATTCATTTCGACCATCCCGAGCGCAGTCTGTACGATACGATGCTTTATGAGAAAAATTGCACCCCTCAGACCGCACGCGACCGTCTGGGCGCCTTTTTGTTCCAAGGCGAAGATGTGTTCAAGTCAGTAGGAAACCTCTCCGGCGGCGAGCAGTCCCGACTGCGGTTGTGTATGCTGATGGACGAAAAAATCAACCTTCTGATCTTGGACGAGCCTACAAACCACTTGGATATTGCATCTCGTGAATGGGTTGAGGCGGCCATTGAGGAATTTGAAGGCGTCTTGCTGTTTGTTTCTCACGACCGCTATTTTATTGAGAAATTTGCTGAGCGCATTTGGCTTTTGGAAGACGGCAAGATCCGGGATTTTAAATGCGGCTACAGTAAATACCGTTCCATTTTGGAACACGAATCCGCAGCAAAACCGCAGGTTGTGTCTGCACCAAAGCTCAAAAAGGAAAAGCCCAAGGGCGGCACAAAGGAAAGTGAAAAGCTGATTCGTCGTCTGGAGCGCGAGATCGAAAAGCAAGAGCAAAGCATTGCGCAGCTGGACGAAGCGATCGAAGCTGCGGCAGCAGACTATCAGGAGCTGACCCGTCTGCTTGCTGAAAAGGAAACGGCAGAAGAAGTCTTGCTGGATATGATGACTCAGTGGGAAGAGGCTCAGGAAAATCTGGAATCTCAATAAAGGCATTGACAGTAAAATCAGCCGGATTTATAATAAGCAAAGATTATGAAATAAGGAGCGAGAATATGAGTTCTTGTAACGGAAATTGTTCTTCCTGCAGTAGCTCTGACTGCGGCGATCGGAAGAAAGAGAGCCTGTTGGCTCAGCCCAATCCCAAGTCCAATGTTAAGAAAGTCATCGCCGTTGTGTCCGGCAAGGGTGGCGTCGGCAAATCCACTGTGACCTCTATGCTGGCCGTTGCGATGGCAAAAACCGGCAAGCGTGTTGGCGTTTTGGACGCAGACATTACCGGCCCCTCCGCACCCACAGCCTTTGGCGTGACCGAATGCCAGGGCGCAACCGAGGGCGGACTGTATCCTGCACTTTCCAAGGGCGGCATTCAGGTGATGTCTATCAACCTGCTTCTGGATGATCCTGCATCTCCTGTTGTTTGGCGCGGACCGGTTATCGCCGGTGCAGTAAAGCAGTTCTGGACAGATGTGATTTGGGAAGATGTGGACTTCCTGTTCGTGGATATGCCTCCCGGAACCGGCGATGTGCCTCTGACCGTGTTCCAGAGCCTGCCTGTTGACGGCGTTGTGATCGTTACCAGCCCTCAGGATCTGGTGTCTATGATCGTGTCTAAGGCTGTGAAGATGGCCAATATGATGCACATTCCCGTCTTAGGCTTCGTGGAGAATTATTCCTATCTGACTTGCCCCGATTGCGGCAAGAAGATGTATGTCTTCGGTGAAAGCAAGCTGGACGCGGTTGCGGCAGAATTTGACCTGCCTGTGCTGGCAAGACTTCCCATTGACCCTGCAGTTGCAGAGCATTTTGACAACGGTCAGATGGAGTCTGTTAACACTGATGCAATGGCAGATGTGCTGAAAGCAGTTGAAAGTATATAATAAAAAATCCCCGGTGCTTAGCACCGGGGATTCGTTTTATTCGTTGGTGTAGTTATCGAAATAACCTTGGATATAGATGATGGGAGTGCCCTTATCACCGGAGCCGGAGGTCAAATCGCACAGAGAACCGATCAAATCGGTCAAACGGCGAGGGGTTGTACCCTGAGCAGCCATGTTACCAACAAGGCTGGAGCCGTCCTTCTGGGTAATCTTTTCCTTGATGGCTTCCTTCAGTGCATCACCGGACAAATCAGCGAAAGCATTGTCTGCCAAGTACTTCAGCTTCAGTTCGTTGGGTGTGCCCTCAAGACCGGCAGTGTAAGCAGGGGAAACAACCGGGTCAGCCAGTTCCCAAATCTTACCGACAGGGTCTTTGAATGCGCCGTCACCGTACACCATAACTTCCATGTGCTTGCCGGTTTTTTCCAGCAGACGCTTTTGAATGTCGTCAACCAAATCCTGGCATTCACGAGGGAAGAGCTTGATGGTATCCTCAGTAGACTTGTTGGAGCCCAGCAGGCCGTAACGGGCGTTATAGCCGCTGCCGTTAATAGGCTGACACATGATCTCGTCCATTCCAAACACACGCTCAGCACCTGCTGCACGGAGCAGCCGCTTTGTGCGCTCTCTTGTATGAATATCGCAGTTGAGCACATTTTTGGTGTAGGGCAGGATTGCTCTGGGATCGTTGGCCAGAATTACTTCTGCCTCAGCACCGCATTCTTCGATCAGCTGGGTGTAGTACTCAATGTAGTCAACACCGGTGAACGGATGCTTCACATAGCCAAACAGTTCACGGAACCGGGCAGCAGTCAACACATCGGAGTAGGGATTGATATGCTTCTCGTCCAGAGAATCCAAGTCAATCAGGTGGTTGCCAACTTCGTCAGAGGGGTAGCTGAGCATCAGAACGACTTTCTTGCAGCCCTTGGCAATACCGCGCAGACAAATGGAGAAGCGGTTACGGCTGAGAATGGGGAAGATTACACCCACAGTCTCACCGCCGAATTTTGCGCGCACATCGGTGGCAATGTCTTCAACGCTGCAGTAGTTACCCTGCGCGCGGGCCACGATGGACTCGGTCATTGCAACAACATCCCGGTCGCGGGGTGTCAAGCCGTCCTCTTTGATGGCTTGCATAATGGAATCAGTAACGATTTCTGCCAGGTTATCACCCTGACGGATAATGGGAGCGCGGACACCCATAGAAACAGTACCTAACATCCGGCTCATAGTAACACTTCCAATCTGAAATAAATCACAAAGTTTAGAAAGAGAAAAATCTCCTACCGACATATTATAATACAAAAATGTCAATTTGTAAAACAGAAAATGAAAAAAATGCAAAAAAACTGCTAGGATATGGCTTACAGCAGCTTGCCAACAAGATACCACAGCGCAAGTAGCGCAATCAGCAGGGGAATGTAGGCCACTAAAACAGCAGAAGCGATCGAAATTGCAACGATTCCCAGCTTTTGCAGAAGGAATACGAGGCCTGCCATAATGGCGGTGGTCAGGATCGCTTTTGTGATCTGCTTGCCTACAAAGTTGGCGAAGAAGAAAGTATACAATGCTGCGATCAAGGGGTTTACTGTTGTCAGCACAAGACCCACAAGGAACTTCAGCGCGCCGGTCAGCAGCATTAGCACAAGGATCGCCAGTAACACAACAGGAGCATAGGTAATAAGACCCTCGGGCAGAAGGGTAGTGAGCAAATAGGTGGCGATCAGGTGCAAAGCCAGTGCGATGACCAAGCTTAAGCATCTGAAGATGATCCAGCCAAAGAACTTTTTGCCAACAGGTAGCCAGCCGTCAGCCAGATTCATTAAAAACGCCAGAATAATCATACTGAGCAGTTGTGCGCAGATAATGGTGTAATCAGCTTGGAATGAAAATAAAACCATAGACTTGCCTGCAAAAGTAACAAAAGGCAAGGGCGCAAGGTATTTTTGAAATTGTTCACCGGAATCGGCAAGAATGATGGTAATTGCATAAATAAAAAGAATGCCGATTGCTGAGGATACTGCACGACAAAGCGTTGAGCGTTTGCCAAAGACAAAACGGCTTATCAGAGCAAGGCCCAGTGAAGCGGCAATCAATGCACCGGAAGCCTTTAAGAATAATCCCCAGTTAAGTTCAAGGGATTGAAAATATAGCATAATTGATTCCATTCTAACCTCCAAAATATAAAGCAGCCGCCAGAAAACTGGCGGCTGTTCTTTATCTTTTTGTGAAGCAGAATTACTTCATCTCTGCCTCGGCGCCAGCTTCCTTCAGCTCTGCAACCATCTTCTCGGCCTCTTCCTTGGAAACAGCTTCCTTCAGAGTCTTGGGGCAGCTGTCAACCAGGTCCTTAGCGTCCTTCAGGCCCAGGCCGGTAACAGCGCGGACAACCTTGATGACGTTCAGCTTGGAAGCACCGGCA
>JAZOSY010000093.1:0-6088 GCA_045657385.1 Faecousia sp.
ACCGCCGGACAGGATCACGCCCACAACCTGCTTCTTGGCTGCGGAGGTGTTTTGGCCCTTTTGGAAGGTAATTTCATTCTTGCCGTAGGTGTTGGGGAACAGAGCCTTGATCTTGGCCTGATCTGCCACACTCTCGGTGGGATTGCCCATATTTACGCAAATTTCGGAAATGCCGTTACGGAGCATTGCCGGCAATTTGGGCTGATACTGGTATCTTGCCAGTTGAAGGGGGGATTTTTTCATCGTAAAACACTCCTTGCTGTTGTTTGCAAAATGCAATTTCACCAGCCATTATACTCTATTTTTCCCCAAAGGTAAATAGGCTTTTCCAATATTTTCTGCCAAAAATCATAGAAAGAACAAGAAGTTTCTGTTCATTTTTCATAGAAATGCGGCTTCGCAAATATTTATATTGAAAAGTGCGGAATTTGTGCTATAATGATAACCGTAAAAATTCGGGTTTCCCGTGAAATAAGAAAGGATTGATTCCAAATGGCTCTTGTTACTACTACCGAAATGTTCAAGAAGGCTTACGACGGCGGTTACGCAGTTGGCGCTTTCAACGTGAACAACATGGAAATCGTTCAGGGCATCACCGAGGCCTGCCGCGAGGAGAACGCTCCCGTTATCCTGCAGGTTTCCAAGGGTGCTCGTCAGTACGCTAACCCCACTTATCTGGTAAAGCTGGTTGAGGCCGCTGTTATCGAGTGCCCCGACATTCCCATCGCTCTGCACCTGGACCACGGCGACTCCTTCGAGACCTGCAAGTCCTGCATTGACGGCGGCTTTACTTCCGTTATGATCGACGCTTCTTCTCACTCCTTCGAGGAGAACATCGAGATCACCAAGAAGGTTGTTGAGTACGCTCACGACCACGGTGTTGTTGTTGAGGCTGAGCTGGGCTCTCTGGCTGGCATCGAGGATGATGTCAATGTTTCCGCTGAGGCTGCTTCCTACACCCGTCCCGAGGAAGTGGAAGAGTTCGTTACCCGTACCGGTTGTGACTCCCTGGCTATCGCCATCGGCACTTCCCACGGCGCTTACAAGTTCACTCCCGAGCAGTGCACCGTTAATGAGCAGGGCATCCTGGTTCCCCCCGCTCTGCGTTTCGACGTCCTGGAAGAAGTTACCAAGCGTCTGCCCGGCTTCCCCATCGTTCTGCACGGCTCCTCTTCCGTTCCTCAGGAATTCGTGAAGATGGTCAACGAGAACGGCGGCAAGATGCCCAACGCTATCGGCGTTCCCGAAGAGCAGCTGCGCAAGGCAGCTTCCCTGTCCGTATGTAAGATCAACATCGACTCCGACCTGCGTCTGGCTCTGACCGGTACTGTTCGTAAGTACTTCAACGACAACCCCTCGCACTTCGACCCCCGTCAGTACCTGAAGCCCGCTCGCGCAAACATCAAGGAAATCGTTCGCCACAAGCTGGTCAACGTTCTGGGCTGCGCCGGCAAGGCCTAATTTACATCAAAACAAAAAACACCCTTCCGTTTGGAGGGGTGTTTTTAATTGAGAATTCAGAATTGAGAGTTGAGAATGCTCACAATTTACACGTTACCGTACAAAAATTGCCCTCCTAATTTGCAGGAGGGCAAATATTTTTTAATTTCCTGGTTAACTACAAAATTCTCAATACTCCATTTTCAATTCTCAATTCTTAACCGTCTGCCGGCTGCAGGGAAATCGTTACTACTGTGGCATCGTCCTGACCGTTTATTTGGCTGCCGGTGAGTAGCGCTACCGCCAGTTCGTTGTGGGGCTTGCCGGCGTTATGCACGCAGCAGCGGAGGGCATCGGCCTCCTCTACCCCATCGCTGACCATCACTAAGGTCTGACCCCGTCGGAGTGAGAGCTTCTCGGTGGTCTCCCGGTAGTCCGTAACAGACAGACCCGGAGGAGGACTGGCCGTGCCGATGCGCTCCGCACTCATACCGCTTACCAAATAGGACGGGGCAGCGCCCCATTTGTAGAGAACCACTTTACCGCTATCCAGGCAGACCTCCGCCAAGTCCATGGTCACCGCGCCGGCCCGGTCACGGAGGGCGCAAAGGCTGTTGATGCTTCGCATAGCGTATTCAGCAGGATACCCGGCAGACAACAGCCGCCGCAGCATTGTGCCGGCTGTTTTCCCCTCCTGCACAGCCCCCAGGCCTGTGCCCATTCCATCGCACAGCAGGACAAAATACTTGCCGTTGGTGCCGGAAAACCGCAGACAGCGGTCTCCGTTGTCCTCCTCTGCCCGGTTGCCAAAGACCGAAACTCGGACAGAATAGAGGGCGGTGGGGTCGGTTCTGCGTGAAAGCTGGTCGGATAGATCCTGCAGAAATTCCGACAGAAACTGGTACTGCTGGATCATCGCCGCCCGGTATTCCCGTTGCCGTTCCCGGTCCGCCCGAATGGAGCGCAGCTGCTCCTGCGAGCGGTGGAGTTCTGCCAAAAATCGGCCGCTTTTCCGACAGATAATGGGAAGTTCTTCCACTTGGAGTAGAGGCTTATGGAGCAGAAGTCCCGGCAGCATACAGATCCGCTGAGAGTCCTTACAGCCTTTGCGGTTGGGGCAGCCACTACAGGCGCGTTCTGCCGCCCGGGCCACCAAGGCATCCTCATCCACCGGCACGGTGGGCGCTTCTACCAGTAGTTGCTGGGATTGGGCCAGCACCCCGGCGGCCATTTCCAACCGCACTTGGGCGACCCCCGTTTCCCCTCGTCTATGGGCGATTTTCCCGGCCTCCGGTAAAAATCCGCCCAGTATCGACCCGGCTGTCAGCGCAGGCAAGGGGGTTAAGTCCCAGGCCTCGCTGAGCCACATCACCAGCAGATACGTAAACACCGGCGCGATTCGACCCAAAACACCGGCCGGCTTGGGCAGCAGCCGCACCAAATAGGCCAGCACCAACACCGCGGTCATGGGCACAGGGGTCACTTGTGCCAAGTCCAGCGCAAGACCGGCAATGGCCGCCGCAGGAAAGGCCCGGGAGACCGCCAGCGCACCGGCCGCCACGAAGCCGAAGCTGAGCCAGCCAAAAGGTGCAATTTGCGCCAAGGCCAGCACGCCCAATCCGCAGGTCAACCACTCTAAAAGAGGGTTTCGGCCTCGGCGCACCTGGGCAAACAGCCACGCGCTACCGCCTGCCAGAAACACCCGAATCATATAGAGCGTAACGGGAGTATCCTCTTTCCCCATCATCTGAAACAGCACCCCGGAGGATGCCACAATTAACCCTGTAATTGCCGGGAGCAACAAAGGATTTTCCCGACTGATTCTTTGCTCGCCCAAAAGCAGTGCTGTACTCAATCCTGTCAGCATCCAAACCACAACCTGAGACCCAGCTGACCAGAACACCCCATATCCCAGCAAGCCTCCGATGGCCGTCAGCACCGCTGACCAGCCGCCGCAGGCGCACACCATCGACAGCGCTAAGGGCAACATTCTGTGTCCCAGGCTTGCCGCACTCAAGGCAAAGCCTGCACAAAAATACAAACTTCCACGCAAAGTTGTATGTATTCGTGGGTCCACCATCCATCGCCGCAGTCTATGTTTTCCCTGTCGCACATAGGTTTGAATTGACATCATTCTTCCCACACCCTTTCGTATGTATAAAAAAAGAATACCACGAAGGAAGTGATTTTTCTGTCGGAACAGGTTAGACTGACAGCCTATGCAGGAAAGATTCTTGCGCCCGGCCGGAAAAAGTTGTATAATAAGAGAAAATTTCAGGAGGTGACGGCTGTGGCAACCGAGTATGAATTGAAATTCAAAACAGATTATGTAAACCTAATGGCCATCTGCGCCCATTTTCCGCAGGAAAGTGCGGAGCTTCAGATGCATACCGTTTATTATGACACGCCCACACTTGCCCTGTCCGACCGCCACTACACTCTCCGCAAGCGAATGGAGAACGACCGCTCGGTCTGCACCCTGAAGACCCCGGCCGGGGATGCTCGCAACGAGTGGGAAACGGAAAATGTGTTCATCGAAAATGCCATCGAGGACCTGATCGCCCAAGGCGCGCCGGAGGGATTGCGAGAGTTGGTAAAAGACGGCCTATTCCCTATCTGTGGCGCAAAATTCACCCGGCTTGCCAAGACCATTCGGCTGGAAAACGCAGAGGTGGAGTTGGCGCTGGATCATGGCTACCTCTTTGCCGGCAACCGCAAGGAGCCTTTTTGCGAGGTAGAAATCGAGTTAAAGTCCGGCGACAAACCGGCTTGCAAGCAATATGCGAAGAAGCTTGCCACGGACTTTATGCTGGAACAAGAACCCCGGAGCAAATTCAAACGGGCACTCATATTATATAAAGGAGAATAATATGCTGGATACTTTATTTGCCGCTTATGACCGGCTGATGCTTTTTGACACGGAGACCACCGGCCTATCCTTCCCTAGAGATGAGATCATCGAATTTTCCGCCGTGGTGGTGGAGCGCATAAACGGCGAAATCGTTGTGACGGAAGAATACGACCGGCTGATCCGTCTTTCCCCCGGCAATTCCGTACCCCCGGAGATCACCAAGCTCACCGGCATTTCCAACGAGGATTTGGCCACCCGTGGTATTCCCAAGGCAGAGCTCTGCGCCGACATTGCCCGAATGATCGCAGGAAACACTTTGCTTTTGGCATACAATGCCCATTTTGATCTGAGTTTCCTTTACTATCTGCTTTTGCGGCACGGCGATGCGTCGATTTTGAAGGGCAAAGATAAATTAGATCTGCTCACCGTTTACAAAGACCGCCACAGCTACCCTCACAAGCTGTGCAACGCCATCGAGGTCTACGACCTGGCCGGCAAGGTGGTCAACTCCCACCGGGCCATCGACGATGTGCTGGCTACCGTGGAGGTGATGAAGGCGATGGAGCTGGAACGGGCAGATTTGGAACGTTATGTAAACCTATTTGGTTTTAATCCCAAGTACGGCATCAGCGGCCGCCCCATCGGCTCGGTTACATACAAGCCTCAACCCTTTGATCCCCCCGTTCCCCTGTATCTGGCTTGAACGGCCGCATATTTTTCCGGAAACCGGGAAAAATTTCTATGTGGCTGTCTGCATCCCCCTTGACTTTTTTCTATCTGCTCGTTATATTTTAAATATGAGGGAGTAGTTCCGAACGGCAAAAGCCGTTTGCAGCATTTCGTCAATCCGGCTATTGCCCGGGATGCTTTGAAAGAATGAGACTCATGCACGGCTTTCGATGGCCTTGCATGAGTCTTTTATTTTTCCCATAAGGAGAGTTGATCGCGTGAAGAAAACCTATACCCTGTCTACCCAAGAGGTCCTGCAAAATCTTGGTGTAGACGAAAACGGCCTAACCAGTCAGCAAGCACAGGAACGCTTAACCAAGTACGGCC
The DNA here is from genome assembly GCA_045657385.1 of Faecousia sp. Taxonomy (GTDB): domain Bacteria; phylum Bacillota; class Clostridia; order Oscillospirales; family Oscillospiraceae; genus Faecousia. The sequence continues at coordinate 5,348 of JAZOSY010000093.1, forward strand.
CCAACAAACTGAAAGAGGGCGAAAAGCCCACCCTTTTACAGCGTTTCCTGGCCCAGCTGAAAGACCCCATGCTGATTATTCTGATGATTGCCGCAGCCGTATCTGCGCTGACCGGTATGCTTTCCGGCGAAAGCGAATGGGCGGAGGTCATTATCATCATTGCTGTTGTGCTGCTCAATGCCATTTTGGGTGTTGTGCAGGAGAGCAAAGCTGAGGCGGCCATTGAAGCATTACAAACAATGACGGCGGCCACCTGTAAAGTCATTCGGGACGGCAAGCAGGTTGTGATCCACTCCGACGAGCTGGTTCCCGGCGACATCGTGATTCTGGAAGCCGGCGACGCTGTGCCTGCCGACGGCAGAATCATCGAAAACGCCAGTTTGAAGATTGAAGAAGCGGCCTTAACCGGTGAGTCCGTTCCCGTCAACAAGCTGATCGACGCGCTGAATTTGGTGGGTGAAAATCAAGACATCCCCCTCGGCGACCGAAAAAATATGTGCTATATGGGTTCCACCGTGGTGTACGGCCGCGGCAAGGCTGTGATCACCGAGACCGGTATGGACACCGAAATGGGCAAAATCGCCGGTGCATTGGCTCAGACCAAAGACGAAGAGACCCCCTTGCAGAAGAAGTTGGACTCTCTGGGCAAATCTTTGTCCTTCATCGTGCTGGGCATCTGCATTTTCATTTTCGCATTCAACCTGCTGATGGCAGGCGACTTCCACTTAAATGCCATTTTGG
>JAZOSY010000094.1:0-1762 GCA_045657385.1 Faecousia sp.
CTTGCGGTCAGATCCCACACCGGGATCCACCACACTGACAAACACCGTGCCTTCCGGCCAGTAATTGATGGTCTGAATCAGACGGTAGCTGGCCTCCCAGATGTTAAAGGGCGTAATATCGTGGGTCAGATCATGAATCCGGAGATTCGGCTCCACCGAATAGGCAACGCCGTACATAGCGCTCACCGCGCCATCCACCAGGCCGAAGTCCGTCTGAAATACCAACGGTTTCATAAGACAAGCCTCCCGTCAAACTACTAGTCTCATTATAAAAACCCTTCCTCATATTGTCAACTATATTCATATTGAATTTACCTCGTTACAACGCAAAGCAGCCGCCGGCCATCAGCCCGGCGACTGCTATTATCTGTTCAACAAATTGGAATTTGTTAATCTTTTTTGAAAGCACCAAATGCAACGGCAAAACACAATCCAACACCTATGCCAAGCAAAAATCCAGCAAGTATGTTATTCATAGCAACACCCATACAAGTGCCCACTCCAATGCCAACCCCTAAACCACCTATAATTTTTAATAACTTATTCTTTTCCATGCGATTTATCTACCTTTCCTAAAACTCATAACGATTGCGACAATGCCTACACTTATCACGCTAAAACCTAATCCAGACAGACATCCTGAAACGAAATCTTTCAAGTGAGAACCACCAAAAAGGGAGGTAAGTGCTAAAGAGAGAAAACCAACAACCACCAATATCGCACCGATTGCATACCTATAATTTTTCTCCATTTTTTGTATCTTGGTAATCAATGATTTTACCTGTTCTTCGTCGTAGACTCGAATGCTGTTTGGCTCTTTTTCTTCTCCGTCCAACAATTCAGCAAGTGTGACATCTAACTCCTTACATAGAAGTTCAATAACAGAATAGTCTGGCATACACTTTCCGTTTTCCCATTTGGAAATGGTCTTGTTGGATAAACCAAGCTTATCTGCAAGCTGCTCCTGCGTCAAATTCTTCTCGCGCCGTTTTGCGGCGATGAAATTACCTATGTTTTGTTGATTCATAATTGCCTCCTTTGTAAAGCAATCTTACTCTAATCCACAGAAAAATCCCATCCCCCATCGGGAGAATATGCGTGGAATGTGTGCTGCAAAGAAAGAAAGCAGGACTCACACCCTGCTTTTGTTCGCCAAATTCAAGTTTGTCTAACTGTTTGCCTAATTAAAATTATAAGCAGACAGCTTTGAAAAATCAAGAAGCAGAGGGGGTGTTTTGCCTCCCAAGGGATACGGAGTTCGGCCCCTATAAGTTGAACTTTTTGTATGTTTTCTTTTTTTGTTTTGTTTTCCGAAAAGAAGCAATCATATTCGGGCTGTTTTCGGCAAAACTACCCCTACGGAAACAAAAAACGCTTTCTTCGGAAAGTGTTTGTTCCGAAGAAAGCAAAAGGAGTGCATGAATATGAAGAGCAATAACCAGATCAATGTGCCCCAGGCCAAGGCTGCTATGGAGCAGTTCAAGATGCAGGCTGCTCAGGAAGTCGGTGTTAACCTGACCAACGGTTACAACGGTCACCTGACCTCCCGTGAGGCTGGCTCCGTCGGCGGCCAGATGGTCAAGAAGATGATCGAGGCTTACGAGCAGGGCATGCAGTAAATCCCAAAAGGGGAGATGACCGGTGAAAACCGGTCATCTTTTTTTGTTTTCGATTGACATACTGCGCAAATCAGCTATACTGGACTTAGAATATGGAAATAGGGGATGCCTATGACTTTTTTGGAAACGGAGCGGCTGCGGCT
>JAZOSY010000095.1:0-2968 GCA_045657385.1 Faecousia sp.
TGAAAATCTTCTGCACCTTGGTCTTATGCTCCGGGTCAGAGGTGCGGACAAAGCGATCATATGTGGTGTTCATCAAATCCCAAATGTCCTTGATCTGACCGGCAACATTGTCAACATGCTGCTGGGGGGTGATGCCGGCGGCCTCGGCCTTCTGCTGGATCTTCTGGCCGTGTTCATCGGTGCCGGTCTGGAAATACACATCGTAGCCCTCCTGCCGCTTATAACGGGCGATGGCATCGGCCAGCACGATTTCGTAGGTGTTGCCGATGTGGGGCTTTGCCGAGGTGTAGGCAATGGCTGTGGAAATGTAATAGGGTTTCTTTGCGGTCATAATTTTACCTCCTGACAATAGAAAAAGCCCTTGCATAGCAAGGGCGAAAGGGCATTTCGCGGTACCACCTTGATTCGTGCAGATGTTTACAAATTTTCGTCATTGCGAGCACCGCAGGTGCGTGGCAATCCGTAATACCCAAAAGAACGGATTCCCACGCCAGTGTGCGCACTGGCTCGGAATGACGTGCAGTTTCTGCACCTCGAAACGCTGTAACGGGCGCGCCCGGACGAGCCTACCTATCGACTCGCCAACTCCAAGACCATGTTCGGCAGTTTTCTCTATACCTCTTTGCACCAACCGAGGCTCTCTGAATAGATATTTCTGCTTACTCTTCTTTTCACAGTTTTTCCAAATATAGGGGTATTATACCCCAGTTTTCCTATGTTTGTCAAGCCAAACATAGGAATGCAAAATGCAAGAGGCAAAATGCAAAATTTTTCAATTCGTCGCGGAGCGACACATCCATTCTCAATTCTCAATTCTTAATTCTCAATTAAAAAACCTCCGCCGAAGCGGAGGTTTTTGTTATCAACCAAACACACTGAGCAGGAAGCCTGCGGCGATGGCGGAGCCGATGACGCCGGCCACGTTCGGACCCATAGCGTGCATCAGCAGGAAGTTGGAGGGGTTTGCCTTCTGGCCAAGGGTGTTGGAAACACGGGCGGCCATAGGCACGGCGGAAACGCCGGCAGAGCCGATCAGGGGGTTGACCTTGCCCTTTGTCAGCTTGCACATTACCAGACCACCCAGCAGGCCGCCAATGGTGGACAGAATGAAAGCGCACACGCCCAGAACCACAATCTTCAGGGTCTGCACGGTCAGGAAGTTGGAGCCGACCATGGTTGCGCCAACAGCGGTGGACAAAAGGATGGTCACAATGTTCATCAGTGCGTTCTGCACGGTGTCGCTCAGGCGGTCGGTGACGCCGGTCTCCTTGAACAGGTTACCCAGCATCAGGCAGCCGATCAGAGGAGCGGTGTCGGGCAGCAGCAGTGCCACGAACAGAGTGACAACGATGGGGAAGATGATCTTCTCGGTCTTGGACACATTACGGGTCTGGACCATCTTAATCTTCCGCTGTTCCTTGGTGGTCAGCAGCTTCATAAAGGGCGGCTGGATCAGGGGGATCAGCGCCATATAGGAGTAAGCGGCCACAGCGATTGCGCCCAGCAGATGGGGAGCAAGCTTGGAGGTCAGGAAGATAGCGGTAGGGCCGTCAGCACCACCGATGATACCGATGGAAGCGGCTTCCATACCGGTAAAGCCCAGCAGAGTTGCGCCGAAGAATGCGGCGAACACGCCCAGCTGTGCGGCAGCGCCCAGCAGCAGGCTCTTGGGGTTAGACAGCAGAGGGCCGAAGTCGGTCATAGCGCCAACGCCCATAAAGATCAGGCAGGGGTACAGGCTGGTTTTCACACCGATGTAGAAGATGTCCAGCAGGCCGCCTTCCTTCAGAACGGCGCCGTAGGAGTGGTAATTTGCGTGGGTTGCGTCCATAAAGTTCGTCCACAGCTCCTGATTGTACAGGCCTGCGCTGGGCAGGTTACTAAGCAGGCAGCCGAAGGCGATGCCGCAAAGCAGCAACGGCTCGAACTTCTTCACGATGGCAAGGTACAGCAGCACGCAGGAGATGATGAGCATCACCAGGTTCTGCCAACCGCCGGCCTCAAAGCCGGCCGCCAACGCGGCAAAGCCGGAACTGTTCCACAGTTCAAGCAGAGTTTGACCAATGTTCATGGGCAATCACCTCAACCGATTACGACCAATGCGTCGCCGGTATTGACGGATGCGCCCTTAGCCACGACCACCTGAGAAACGGTGCCGGCCTTGGGGGCCATGATCTCGTTTTCCATTTTCATAGCTTCCAGCACGCACAGAACATCGCCTTCTTTGACAGCCTGACCTGCGGTCACATTGACCTTCAGGATGGTGCCGGGCATAGGAGCGGTGACAGCGTCGCCGGCGCCGGTCACAACGGGAGCGGCAGGAGCAGCGGCAGGAGCGGCAGCTGCAGGAGCAGCTACGGGAGCAGCAGGCGCTGCAGGAGCGATGGCTTCGTACTCGTCAAGGAGCATAGCCTTACCGGCTTCCACCTCGACTTCGTAGGTGCGGCCGTTCAAAGTTACTTTATATTTCATAATTTACTCAACCTCCTTGATGGAAATGAAGCGCAGTTCGTTCAGGGGTTTCCCCATTTTGTCAGCCACAATGGCCATCAGCATAGCTGCGGTCTTAGGCTCTACATTGTACAGTTTCAGCTGGCCGGCAGCGCCGGGTGCGGTGGGCTTGGGTGCTTCCTCTACGGGAGCAGGAGCAGGCTCGGCAGCCTTCTTCCGCTTGTCGGCGGCGATGAAGATGCCGCCCACGATCATCACCACGATCATCAGCAAAATGATGCCGAGGAACACCACAGCATAACCCAACAGGGCGGTAATGCCTGCGTCAGCAATACTCAAAAATTCAGGCATCGGTCTACCTCCTTACGCTTCGGTAATGGTGTAGGTTGCCATATTTTCTTCTTTTTCCTTCCGGGCCTCGAAGAACTTCTCAGCCAGGTTGGGGAATGCGATGTAGCTGAGCACATCCTCGTCGCAGCGAGCCATATCGCCCAACTTTTCACGGGTGGGCTCTACG
>JAZOSY010000096.1:0-2239 GCA_045657385.1 Faecousia sp.
TTCAGCCACCTCCACTGCCGCGAGGGTACTGATTCGATTGGCGGCCGTAAAATACCCCACCATAACACCGCTAAGGCAATTTACCGGCAGAAAAAAAGCAAAGAGTCGAACCACACCGGAAACCTCGCTCTCCCCTATCCAATCAACTGCAATTATTTGAGAAAAGCAGCAAAGCAGCACCGCAATCACACCGCTGCACAGCAAACTGTAGCGCATACAGGACGACAGTACCCAACGGACATTTTCCGGTCGACGTTTGCCCAATTCCTCAGCGGTTAAGTACATAGTTGCCGTGCGAATACCGGCCATTCCGGCGGCCATCGCTAAGCCGCCAACGGATAGCACCAACTGCAGTAATCCAATACCAGCCGCGCCGATTCGTCCGGACAAATAGACCTGAAAAGCGGTTGACACAAGCCGCAGCACCAAATTCACAGATGTCAGCAGCATAGCACTGTAAAATATCGGAAGTTTTTTGCCCAAACAAATCCCCCCTCGTCCAAGTTTATGTGGACAAGGGGGAATTATTATCCTTTATTGATTTGGTCGCAATAAAGCGCCAGAGGACACTGCGCGCATTTTGGATTTCGCGCAGTACAGATCTCTCTGCCGAAGAGGACAATTCGGTGGCAGAAATCGCTGCTTTCCTCGGGCGGTAGGACAGCCCGTAGCTGCTTTTCTACCTTCTCCGGCTCTCTACCCTTGGACAAACCTAAGCGCTCGCAGATACGCATACAGTGGGTGTCACAGACAACGCTGCCTTCCACCTGATAGAGGTCGCCTAACAGCAGGTTTGCCGTCTTTCTGCCAACACCGGGCAGTTTCAAAAGGGCCTCCATTGTATCCGGCACTTTGCCGCCGTGCTCTTCGAGCAGCATTTGGCAGGCCTGCACGATATCCTTCGCCTTTTGGCGGAAAAAGCCACAGGAATGTATGTAACCTTCCACATCGGAAACCGATGCGCTTGCCATAGCCTCCAAGGTAGGATATGCCGCAAACAGCGCAGGGGTTATTAAGTTTACCCTGGCATCGGTGCATTGCGCAGACAGACGCACCGCAATCATTAGTTCATAGTCCTTTTCATAGTGCAGCGCACACAGGGCATCCGGATATTGCACTTTTAATGCATCAATAATTGCTGAAACTTTTTCTTTCATACCATCACGCTCCATTTGCTTGATTGTATCACAGATTTTTCGCCATGAAAAGAGGAAAAATACAGGAACAAGACAAACGCATGTAGGATAAGATGGTATGTAATCGCAGGTATATTACCTGTGTGGCTTTGGTGCGGCGAATCCCCTTCGCCGCCCGGCTTTGTCAGTACAGGTCTTCTTCAATGACCTCCGCGGTGAGTGCGGAAATTTCATAGGCTGTGCGTTCCTCAGGGCCGGAGTCTGTGAGTTTCGTGTAAATGCGGCTTTGCAGGCGACCGTGAATACAAATCACATCTCTTGTATGGCACCGGGATACCTCCTGCGCAATTCTGCCCCAAAGGATACAAGGCAGATAGTCGGCACGGTGGAATGCTCTCGGCACCGCAAGCATGGCATCACATATCTCTCTGCCCAAGGGAGTCAGCCGGAAAGTAGGTTCTCTACATAATGGTCCTTCCAAAATCACTTGATTGATCGGCTCGCCATCCTCGGCAACGATTGAGGATGCAAACACAAAAATCAGCAAGCGACGCGCACCCTCTGTGCGCTGATTATGGGAGCGAACCTGTCCGGTCACTGTAATCATTTGACCTGCTGTTGGATCAAGCTGTCCCAGTAGTTCTTCCTCAACAATCACCGGAAGCGTATCAACCGCACCCGATAACCGCGGCACTTCAAGATAAAATCGGCAGAAGCGCTTCCCGTGATTTTCGTGGGAAAATTGCGGAAGTTCGTGCAAAATGCCACGCAGTATGATCTCGTTTGTTATATGTTCCATAGTACCACCTCAAATTCCAATGTATGGAATTATTCTATGTGGTATAATGTAAATAAGACCAGCGCTGACAGAATGAGTCATTCTTTTTGAAAGTGGCGGAAATCGCTTGACAAACCACTTGCTCCGTGATAGAATGTCTTGGCAATGAAATAGTTTTTCTTTCTATTCGGAGTGATACCCAAGAGGCCGAAGGGGCTCCCCTGCTAAGGGAGTAGGCGTCTAAACAGCGCGCGAGGGTTCAAATCCCTCTCACTCCGCCATAAAAGCAGCACACCATATGGTGTGCTGCTTTTATGCTCCGTGA
>JAZOSY010000097.1:0-6107 GCA_045657385.1 Faecousia sp.
AATGTGGACAAGGCTGCAAAAGCAGGGGGAACGGTCGCGGTGATTTCCGCCGGCTGGGATCCCGGTATGTTCTCTGTTAACCGGCTCTATGCATCTGCGATCCTGCCCAACGGCAGCGACTATACCTTCTGGGGTCGCGGCGTGAGCCAAGGCCACTCCGATGCCATTCGCCGCATCGAGGGTGTTGTGGATGCCCGGCAGTACACCGTGCCTGTGGAAGAGGCGCTGCAGCAGGTGCGCAGCGGCGCAAATCCTGCGCTCACCACCCGCCAGAAGCACACAAGAGAGTGCTTCGTGGTTGCAGCAGAAGGCGCTGATCTGGAGCGTATCCGCAATGAGATCGTAAATATGCCCAACTATTTTGCCGATTACGACACCACCGTCACCTTCGTGACCTTGGAAGAACTGCGAAGAGATCATAGCGCGCTGCCTCACGGCGGCCGTGTGATCCGCACCGGCAGAACGGGTCTGAATTTAGAAAACAACCACTGCATCGAGTATAGCCTGCAGCTGGATTCCAACCCGGAATTTACCGCAAGCGTGCTGCTGGCCTGCGCCCGTGCGGCGGCTAAGCTGAGCAAGCGTGGAGATAGCGGCTGCAAGACGATGTTTGACATCGCGCCGGCCGACCTTTCCCCCTTGAGCCCGGCAGACCTCAGAAAGACAATGCTCTAAAAGCGAGGACAAAATTTTGAGAAACACAGACCGAATTTGTGAAAATATCGGTGTCAACAGCGAGGGCGTCCTGCTCTTTGCCGGTCAAAGCGTGAAGGCACTGGCTGAGCAGTACGGCACACCCCTGTTTTTGATGGACGAGGATCGGATCCGCAACCGGATGCAGACCTATGCACAGGGTATGAAGGACGCTTTTGGCGAATATGGCCACGTGCTGTACGCCTCCAAGGCCGCCTCCTTCAAGCGGATCTATGAGCTGGCTGCCGACGAGGGCATCGGCGTGGATGTGGTCTCCTCCGGTGAGATCGCCACCGCGTACCGGGCAGGCTTCCCTCTGGAAAAGGCCTGTTTCCATTCCAACAATAAGACCGATGCGGACATCCGCTACGCGATGGAACGCGGTGTGGGTGTGTTCGTGGTGGATAATCGGGAAGAGCTGTATGCCATCGACGAAATTGCCGCTGAAAAGGGCATCCGGCAGGCGGTTATGCTCCGCATCACCCCGGGCATCGACCCTCACACCTACGCGGCGGTGAACACCGGTATGGTGGATTCCAAGTTTGGCTCTGCCATCGAAACCGGCCAGGCCGAGGAAATGACCCGGTTGGCCCTGACTTTCCAGAATATCAAGCTGCAGGGTTTCCACTGCCATGTGGGCTCCCAGGTGTTTGATTCGGATGTTTACTTGCAGACTGCGGACATTATGATTGCCTTTATGGCGGATATGCACCGAAAGCTTGGCTTTGTCACTGAGAAACTGGACTTGGGCGGCGGCTACGGTGTGCGCTACACTGCCGCAGACCCGGAAATCGATATTGCCGCCAACATCCGCCAGGTAGGCAAGGCTGTGAACGCCCTGATCACCCGGCACGGAATCGAAATGCCCCATATCTATATGGAGCCGGGCCGCAGCATCGTGGCCGATGCCGGTATGACCGTTTACACAATGGGTACGCTGAAAAAGATCCCCGGCTACAAAAATTATGTATCCGTGGACGGCGGTATGTGCGACAACCCCCGGTACATCCTCTACGGCTCCAAGTATACCCTGCTTCCGGCCACCCAAATGCTGGCTGAGAGGAATATGGAGTGTGCGGTGGTGGGTCGCTGCTGCGAAAGCGGCGATGTGATCCAGGAAAATGTGATGATGCCGGACACCTTAAAACGGGGCGACCTGATTGCGTGTCTGACAACCGGCGCCTACAACTACTCTATGTCCTCCAACTATAACCGAATCCCCAGACCCCCTGTGGTGATGCTGAAAAACGGCGCATCCTATGTGGCGGTCAAACGAGAAACCTTGGACGACATTACAAGACTTGATGTATAAAAAATTTCTCCCTGAGCAAATCGGGGAGAAAATTTTCCGAAAGCCTATTGACAACCAACGCAACCTATGATAATATTGCGTCTACAAATTCAAAAATTTGTATCCCATAGAAGTTTATTTTGCGAATGGTAGTGATTTCCTTAGGGGAATTGCGCCCAAACGCAGGATAGGCTTTTTTTGTTGCCTTCCTGACAAAATTTCATAGGAGGTATCGTTATGGGATACTATTCAGACCCCACCGCCGCAAAGGGTTTAAGCGGCATCAATCGGGAGTTTGGCCGCTTGGAGAAGCGCGCCAAGAAGCTGAAAAAGCTCTGGAAAGAGGGTAAAATCTCCGACGAACAGTTGGAGGCTGCCCACGCAGAGTTCAAGGGCCTCTACCGGCACGTGCTTGACCACGTGTTGGCAGAGCTCGATGAGCAGCAAGAAAACCCCCACCGAGAAATCGGTGGGGGCTCATAAAACAGTTAAACCTCTGTGTGAATCATTCGCGCAGGGGTTTTATTTTTTGCTATCACAAAGCGATGCAAGGCAAGCGCACCTCTGTTTGGAACGGATCAAATCAAGGCAAAGGGCCGGATTTTTGTCATAGTAAGACCTCTTCTCCGTCATTTACAAGCTTAATTTTGGCGTCCGGACAAAGTGTTTGCAGCATATCGGGATGATCGCTATGTATCGGAATGACCATCTCCGGGTTTGCAATATGAACAACCGTTTTCAAATCATTGTGTGACGCATGACCGCTGGTATGCAGCGGCTCCCAACGATCGGCAAGATCTAAAAAATCAGGGATTGTACTGCCGGGTTTGGTGCGATAACCGTCCCACATAGAGTACAATATAATGCTTTGTTTCCGGTCAAATTTGCTGATGATATTTCTGAATTGGCGGTTGTCCCGCACAGTCATCAGGAAGCCTCGCTCTTTTATCGCGTCAAAAAGGTTGTCCCGATAGACGGTTTTCTTTATATCGCGGTATAGCGGCGACAGATTTCCCCAGCGCTGCTCCACAAGCTCTAATAAGGCTTTCTGATAGGCATCGCAAAGGAAGAACTTCCCTCTGGGAACGGCTTTTGACAGTGCGCAGATACGCTCCAGATTTGTTGTAGCGCAGATGACATAAACATACTTGTACTGCGTCATATACTCGCTGACTTTCTGTTGTAATTCGCGCTCTGTTTTTGGCTGCGTATCCTGTCGGGACAAGGTGGTTCCCTCGGTAATCAGCACATCAACCTTTCCTACTTTATGCAGGATTTTCGGCAAGGTTTTTCCTCTGAAACCGTGCATCCGAAAGTCGCCGGTGTATAGAATACGCTTGCCTTCTGCCTCAATCACAAACAGATAGCTATCACATGCTGAGTGGTCGATTGACCAGGCAGTGATCTGAATGTCGCCGATTACCAATGCTTCGCCACCGTTGAATGTGTGGATCGTTTTGATGCGATCGCAAAGCGCTTGATCTTTGTGGTAGCGGTGCTCTGCTGACATCAGCATAATATCTTTGGCAAGCGCGCCTGCGTAAAGGGGGACATCATCCCGAATCCGTGTCATCTGTCCGATGTGATCGCCGTGATAGTGTGTAAATAAGACGGCATCACATTTTCCGGCGGTATCAGTTACGCCGGAAATGTTCAATGGCGATGAAACAAAATTGGGATCAAGCGACAACTCGTCTCCCATATCAATGAGGATACGTGTTTTTTCTGTGCATATCTCAGTGGCAATGCCGCCGATTTGATGCGTTCCACGGTGTATGATAATTTTCACTTCTGTTCACCGTCCCCCGTGGGAACATCACAAGATAGTTTTGTCATCTGATCGGCATAGAGGGCGTACCCCATACTTGATGCATTGGCAACCAGCACAGGGAACGAACAATTTTCCAGGCCGCTGATTTTCAGATTATCAAGTATTTTGCTATCGGGGTCATGGTTGGCAAAAATAAAAATGACTTCCGGATTTTGATTGCTAATTGTTATTTTGTTCTTTCTGAACTGTTTTTCCTGCAGGCCATCTACCAGGCCTAATTCGCATTTTTGGGCAAATACTTCAGACATATCCTCGCAAAATGCCTGAAGATTCTTTTGGTCGGATAAAAAATGTTGCAAATCCTTAAGATGATCGCTAACACCGGCCTTGCCCTGTAATGCGCCGTTACCGAACTTCACTTCGATCAAAGCCAAAGAAACCTTTTTGCTATCTTTTCGAGCGGCTCCGTTGGAAAGCCACTTTAGCGCAACCATATCGAATCGTGCCGCCTTGTCAGCGCCAGCGATTTTATTGGCATATTCTATGTCCACAATATAGTAGTCAGTTCCTCTGGAAATGTTTCCGAGGTTGTTGTTTTCGCGGGCAATGACCTGCTGAAATTCCCTTTCGTATTTGGGATGCTTGTGGAACCACCAGTCCATGGCTTGTTTATAAAAAGGAATGTTATTAACTGCCGTTTTGACATCGGGGTGTTCTTCAAGAGCAGAGTTGCCGGGTGTGCAATATTTCTTGTTGAAGAATATGGTATATTGTCCTTTTTTCTCCGTGATCTTAAACAGGCTACCACCTCTGTAATAGATGTTAACAGAGGTTCCGCGAAGTTCCAAATCCAAAGTATCATCTTTGTGAACGGCCTCTAAAAGCGGGTGAAGCTCCCCTTGCAAAAAAGCGTTCAGCATTTCGGTTGAGATTTTGCGCTCTTTCATTTTGTGTAACCTCCTCTGTGGTTTTATATATATTATACGAGAACGATGTGTGTTTTCAAGTCAAATAATTGTAATTCCGCAACCAACGGCACAATAAGCGCAAACCCTGACTCCAAGCCTGTAACTTGAAGTCAGGGATAGACGCTTTTGTTATTTTACGATGATTTCGTACAGGTGGCCACCGCCTAAGGTGACGGCAAAGCCGTTTTCGGTATTTTCTGTGGGGATCTGGCTGACCCGGTTACCAATAGGATCCAGCAGCCAGCCCTCGGCGCAGGAAAAGTCCGACTTAACGGTCAGCTTGCCCATCACATTTTCGTAGATGATGGGGGCGTTACCGTATGCAATCAGTTTGTCGCCGTCCCACTCCCGATCAGTGTTGGTGCATCGACCCATGGCGTAGACCAGGAAATGCTTGCTCTTTTGGATGGTCTCGCCGTCTAAGGGGAACAGAGCCACGCCGGCCCAGGGGTTCTCCGTCTGAAACATACCCTGACCCACCGGGCAGAGGCTACTTGTCTTGCCGGCATAGATGGCGATACGGTCGGTGTCCACCCGGAAGTGGCCGTTGCGGACATCGTAGGTGATCTCGCTGGTGTCGGTGACGGCCTTGTCGTCAAACCAGCCTTGCTTGTCGCTTAGCAGGCCAAGGCCGCGCATAGCCGCGGTCAGCACTGCGTCGGCATCCTGACCGCCCAAGGTCACATTGGACAGACCTCCGTCAAACACTGCGGTCTTTTTGCCCACCAGCAGACGGCCGCCGCCCACAAGGACGGTCTTGCTGCCGCTTTCGGTGTGGCGGTCCAGCCAGGCCTGGCGGTTTTTATCGTGCTGCAAAGCGTCGCAGAAGGGATTGTAGCTTTGTACCAGCGCCTTTTTGGCCTTGCTGTAGTCGCCAGAGGCGGTGCAGCCGGCGCTGACGGCCAAGTCTGCGTCACTTTCAAAAACTTCATCAAAGAAGCGGTAGCCGAACTTGGAAACAAAGGGAATGAGCATAGGCAGCCGCCAGAAATCTGCCGACTGAACCAGCATATCCTCCTTGGAAACCGCCAAATCCACGGTGTTTTTAGCGGTCTTTACCAGACCTAAACGGAAGATGGCCGCGGCAATGCCGAATTGCGCCCACATAGAGGGGTCAACGTGGGAGATGAAGAAGGAATCGAACCGATTCTCATTGAAGAAGGTTTCCTCGTCGCCATAGAAGGAGTAGATAAACAGCGTGAAGCCGTCCCAATCCTGAAATGCGCCGTAGGACGCCATCTGGAACAAAGCGTCCGCACGGAAATCCGTGGGGTTGCCTGCGTTCCACTCGGTGATCATAAAGGGCTTATCCGCAACCCGACCACGGGAGGCCACGCCCAGCGAGTGGGAGAAGTGGACATATTGGGGGATACGGGGGTCGGTG
>JAZOSY010000098.1:0-3775 GCA_045657385.1 Faecousia sp.
CCGCTGGCAATTTCTGTAACGGTCAGTTCCTGACCCTTATTTGCCTTACCCAAGGAAGTATAGTTCGTTCCCGGGCCTTCGCGCAGGTTTACGTCGATGCCGGTTACGGTGACGGTTACAGGATTATCAGGAGTTGCATCGTTGCTGGGAGGTGCATTGCCCTCTCCATCTGCCCACTGTGCATACAGCAGTGTGTTCTTGGTAGATGCATCCAGAACAGTGACCTTCGTGCCACCGGTCTTTTGGGTGAACCAGCCCTGGAAGGTATAGCCACTCATTGTCGGTGTGGGGAACGGTGTTGCGGTCAGGTCAGAATCGTAACCCTGGCTACGGGGGCTGACAGAACCGCCATTGGCATCGTACAGCACGTAGCAGAAGTTATCGGGAGGATTCTTGGTTGTGGGATATACGCCGTTTATGTACATATTTGCTTCGTTCAAACGGCGGCGCAACAAATGGGTCTGAATCTCGTTGCCGGCACTGCACCAAAGAGCAAATGCACGAATCAAATCGTTGCCGGTTGCACCCTTAACAATGGCATTGTGGAATGTGCCACTTGTTTCATACACCCAGGCTGTACCACAGTTATAAGAGAACATAATCAGAGCATCAAATTGAGGCTGTGTCAATGTAATGCCATACTTATCAATAATTCTTGTATTGATATCATTCTCAACGGAGGACAAGTGATTTCTAAGCAGTTGCTCTGCCTCCTCATGTGTAATACCATGCTGGGTATAATATTCAATCATATCATCGGGGCAGCGCGTACCGTAACCCACAGTATACTGCGAGTAGTCCCAATAAGGCTTGCTTCCGAAGCCTTCGTACAACTTCAAAACCCGAATACACTCATCACTTGTCGTCATAGATGAGGCAGCATGAACACGCACAGAACCTGTCCACGCGAGGCCCAACAGCATCACTGCTGCAAGAAGAAAACTGGTGATCCGTTTTTTCACAATTTATTACTCCTTTCAATTTTCTCGGCTACATTATAGCAGATAAGTTACAATATTGCAATCATTTTTTGTAGTATCCTGTTGGATTTAAGCCGTGTTTTTCTATAAATTTGTACTATTTTTGGCTATTTTTTACTGGTTTACCATAATTTGGTAAAAATAATAGCATCCAAACGCATCATGTCACATTGTCAGAACGATTGCATTTCTGCCCGTTTTATGGTATAGTAGCTTTAGAAAATCAGGAGGTATGTTCTATGGAAACGCAAAAAATATGTGTCGCCATGAGTGGCGGTGTGGACAGTTCCGTGGCAGCATACCTGATGCTGCAATCAGGCTTCCAATGCGTAGGCGCTACTGCTAAAATGTGCGACCGCGAGCTTCTTTCTGACGCTTACAACGAACAATATATTGACGACGCAAAAAGTGTGGCCGCCAATTTAGGCTTTGATTTTATTACAATTGATACAGTTGAACCCTTCAAGAAAGCCGTTGTGGATAACTTTATTGCCAGTTACGAGGCCGGCCTAACACCCAATCCCTGCTTTGTTTGCAATCGGCATATTAAGTTCTCTTTCCTTTTGGACAAGGCGTTGGAAATTGGTTGCGACGGCATTGCTACCGGTCACTATGCACAGGTGCGACAGAACGAAAAGACCGGCCGGTATCTGCTTTTTAAGGCCGTTGACGAAACAAAGGACCAATCCTATTTTCTGGCCGGCCTTACCCAGGAGCAATTATCCAGAGTACACTTCCCCTTAGGTGGTTTCACAAAAGCACAGATTCGGGAGATTGCTGAAAAGCAAGGTTTCCTGAACGCCAAAAAGCGAGACAGTCAGGATATTTGTTTCATTCCCGACGGCGATTATCTGTCATTCATCAACAGATATACCGGCAAAACCTACCCTTGTGGTGCATTTTTAGACTTGGACGGCAAGGTGGTCGGTAACCACGCCGGCGCAATCGCCTACACATTAGGTCAGCGGAAGGGCTTGGGTCTTGCTATGGGCGCACCCGTATATGTGTGTAGCAAGGATATGGAAGCAAACACTGTGACGGTCGGCCCGGAAGAAGCGCTTTTCTCCGACCGGCTTGTAGCAAGCGATTGGAACTGGCTCCCCTTCCCTGCACTTGACGGACCGATTCGGGTGATGGCTAAGGCAAGATACCGCCACATTCCCCAGCCGGCAACCGTGTATCCTATGGATAACGGCTACGCTAAGGTCGTTTTTGATTCGCCTCAACGGGCGCTTACGCCCGGCCAGACCGTTGTGCTTTACGACGGCGATATGGTCGTAGGCAGCGGCACAATACAATAACAAAAACACCCACCGGAAGGGCAGCGCACCATAGTGACGAAATGGTTTTGAACGGCCCCTTTTCCACTTAACCGCACAAAAAATTCCCGAAATGCATCAAGCATTCCGGGAATTTTCTTATTTGTTAATCAAAAAAGTTGCCACTTCAAAACTGCACAGCACCTAAAAAGGATGAAGATTTTCTCGAGATAAGGAAAAAACCGCAGGAATCCTTTGTGGATTGCGAGGATTTTTGACGCAATATCGGGGAAATCCACGCCTTTTTAGGCAATTTATCACTGTGGCGTACCGCCCAAACTCCGGGTGTTTTTCTTGAAAGGGATTGCTCCCGGGGAACTTTTGCGGTATAATGCTCACAAGGAGTGTGAAGGAAATGGAAACAATGCGTGCTATGAACGGCAGGGTCTGTTCCTGCGGGAAAATACACAGCTTTTCCGGGGAAGTGATCTCCGGAAAGAGAGCGGTGAATCAGCTCCCCGAAGTATTAAAGAGATTTGCTGCGAAGAAAGTGTTTGTTCTGTCGGATGTCCATACCCACGCGGCAGCAGGGGAGCGGGTCTGCACCCTTTTGGAAAAAGCTGGCGTTTTGTGCAGCAGCTATTGTTTTCAAGAGGAGCATTTGGAGCCGGACGAATGGAGCGTGGGCTCTGCCGTGATGCATTTTGATGTCAACTGTGATGCGATCGTAGCGGTAGGCTCCGGCGTGATCAACGATATCGGCAAGATCCTGAGCAGCATCAGTGGAAAACCTTACGTCATCGTCGCCACTGCGCCATCCATGGATGGCTATGCCTCCGCATCCTCCTCCATGTCCCGCGACGGGCTGAAGATCTCCCTGCCCAGCAGAAGCGCCGATGTGATTATCGGCGATACGGACATTCTCTGTGATGCCCCCATGCATATGATGCGTTCCGGTTTGGGAGATATGCTGGCGAAATTTGTGAGCATCTGCGAGTGGCGGATGGCCGCGCTGATTACCGGCGAGTATTACTGTGAGGAAATCGCCCAGCTGATCCGAGGCGCACTGAAAACCTGTATCGACCATGCCCCCGGCCTCTTAAAGCGGGAAGAAGCTGCGGTGCAGGCAGTGTTTGAGGGGCTGGTCATTGGCGGTGTTGCTATGAACTATGCCGGACTTTCCCGACCTGCCTCCGGTGTGGAGCATTATATCTCCCATGTGCTGGATATGCGGGGGGTGGAATTCGGTTTGCCGGTGGAACTGCATGGCATCCAATGTGCCGTTGGCACCCGAATCGCGGTGGCGCTCTATGAAAAACTGCGAAAATTGACACCCAATCGGGAAAAGGCGCTTTCCTATGCCGCGGACTTTGATTTTGAGGCTTGGAGCGAAACACTCCGCGATTTCCTAGGCAAGGGCGCGGAAAGCATGATCGCCTTGGAAGGCAAAGAGAAAAAGTACGATAAAGCGCAGCATTCGATCCGTCTGGAGAAGATCCTTGCAAATTGGGATATACTGCTTCAGATCATGGAGGA
>JAZOSY010000099.1:0-2037 GCA_045657385.1 Faecousia sp.
TGGCCGTAATATTTTGCTGCGCATTACTGACCCGGCGCTGCTGGAAACCACCGGCGGCATTGTGCAAGGCATGTCCGGCTCACCGATTATACAGGACGGAAAACTGGTGGGCGCGGTGACCCACGTGCTGGTCAACGACCCCACAACGGGCTACGGCATCTTTATTGAAAATATGCTGGACGCTGCAGCATAAAGCAAAAAGCCAAGGCAATTAGCCTTGGCTTTCGTTTTTCCAAAGTTTTTCAAATGCGTAATCGTTTATTTGTGCCGCGTCTCTCAAAACTTCATAACAAAATGTTTCTTTAAGGAGCAACTCAGTAGTTTTGAATATGGATAAGGCAAGAAACGCACGAAACTTTAGAAATATATATTCTACATTGTGGTTTTCCTCGTATATCTCTAACATATGGAGATTATACAGCGATTCGACAGCATCCATTGCATCCTCTTCAGAAAGTCCACAGTGGTTGATAATATCTTGGATTACATAGGATAAATTATTCAACTCACATTTTTCAAAAGAATCCCTATACATATAGGATAATACTTTTACTGTATTGGGATTTGAAAGTTTTTTAATGGCGGATCGCACTTCTGTAGAGGAAAAGACTGCAGCTTCCTCATTGTTTCTGAACCGGGGATCCACAATAGAAAAGTTATTTGATACAAAAATTCCGCCTTCGGTGTTGGAAAGACATACAAGCGCCCATGGATCTTCCAGGCACGGGGAGTGGAAGGTGGTTTTTGCATGTTTCCTAAAAAATTCAATTAAACTCTCGTTGGCGGCTTTGGGGAAATCATCTGCTTTTACTCTTTCATCCGTTGTTTTAATACCATACAATGCGTCTAATGTTATTCCCAAAGCGTTTGAGATTTTAGGCAACAGCATCACATCCGGCATTGAAACACCTGATTCCCATTTGGATACTGCTTGGTTGGTAACACCAAGAAGCTCTCCCAGTTGTTCTTGTGTAAGGCATTTTGTCTTTCTGTATTTTGCTATATTTTCTCCAATGGACATAATCAGTACCTCCATTTCTTTTCCGATTCCATTATACCACAGAACAGAAACTATTGAAGATACTGTTTTGCGAATGGCACACCCCGGCAACTACAAAAAATCGCCAAATGGTTGGAAAACAGTTGCCCTATACTTGACACACGCGTGTCCGGCTCGCCCA
The DNA here is from genome assembly GCA_045657385.1 of Faecousia sp. GTDB lineage: Bacteria > Bacillota > Clostridia > Oscillospirales > Oscillospiraceae > Faecousia. The sequence goes on from JAZOSY010000099.1 coordinate 1,182, forward strand.
TTATCCAAAGCGGCAAGCTGGTGGGCGCCGTGACCCATGTGCTGGTCAATGACCCCACAACGGGCTACGGCATCTTTATCGAAAATATGTTGGATGCTGCAGCATAAATGTAGGGACTGGCGTCCCCGACGGTCCGAATCGGTATTTGTATCGGCGGACCGTCCGGAGGCCGGTCCCTACGGATTCTATCGAACGGAAATGTAGGGCTTACGGCTTGCTCCTTCCGTTTTTTCTTGCAAAATGGCCGGTCTTTGTTATAATAAAAGAAAACGAGAAAAGAGGGGACGCTATGAAAGGAATTAAAAAGGCGCTGCCGGTGTTGCTGGCCGCGGTGATGCTTACTATGCTGCTGCCTGTGCAGGTCTTTGCGATGCAAATCTTTGTGGAGGTGGCCACCGACGCGACGATATATACCCTTGAGGTAGAACCCACCGACCGAATCGAGGACGTCAAAGCGCTCATTGCGGATAAGTCCGGCATTCCTGCGGCGCGGCAGATTTTGATCTATGCCGGGAAAACCTTAGAGGACGGCAACACCCTGCAGGATTACAGCATCCAAAAGGACGCCACGCTCCGGGTGGAATCTTCTCGTTACGGCAGAGAAAAATTAGGTGCTATGGCAAACGGCGCTGAGCTGCAATATGTTTACGACAAGCTGGTGGCGGGTTGCGCCGACGGTCAGGCGCAGATCACCATAGACATCAGCGGCAAAAATATCGATGCCGACAAGCTGGAAACGGCCTACAAGCTGTTCTACAGCGACTATCCCGAGTACTTCTGGGTTGAAGGCGGCTATCGCGCCGCAACGGAAACACAGGGCGAAACGGAAACCCTGAAAGTCGAACCTGACTACACC
>JAZOSY010000100.1:0-17198 GCA_045657385.1 Faecousia sp.
GTAAACTCAAATCGAATCGTCTGCAGCTTGCCAGGGAACATGAACAAGCTTCTCTGACGAAGCAGTCCCTCATCAAAGGCCGGGGTATCTTCTGACGCAAATTTCTTGCGATGAACTGTGATCTGTCTAATACGGTCAATACGGAAGTAATAAGGCTTCTCTGTTTTCCCTTCGGTAAGGAATGCAATCAAGTAGAAGTAGTAGTCGGTAAACATCACAGACGCAGGGCGAAGACGGTGGGTAACCCACTTGCGATCCATCCGGTAATAGTCAATTGATATCTCCTGTTTATCTGCGATGCAGTTCACCAACTGCCATAGGTAATCCTGTACGCTTTCACAGTCATGCTTGACCTCAGGATAATGGTATAGTTCCTTGCGCACAAGCTCGTTCAATTTCTGCCGGTCTTCCGGTGTAGTAAACTTCTTTAACTTAGCAGTCAGTTGCAGAAGTTCGTCCTTCGAAAAAGCACGTGCACCGATCATAACCTCAACCAAAGAGAACAGCTCTTTGCTAGAGAGGAATTCATCCATATATAGTCGGTAGCATCTATCTTGATGGGAATACTGCAGCTCTGTATGGCCCACAAGCTCTCTGTGGTCCGCCAGGAAGCTTTTCAAATCATTAATGCTCCGCGTTATACTTTTGGTAGAAACCTCATATTCGTCAGCCAGTCGCTGCACGGATAGATCTTCGCCGCGCAATCCTCTGAAGAATATCTCCAGAACGCGATCCATTTTCGTATTTTCCATTATGTCGCCTCGCTTTAGTCCTATCTTGACAATATTATATCTAACATCCAGGACATATGGGTGTCTTTGCAAAATTCAAACATTTTCTTCATTATACTAAAAAAGTCGTGTAATTTCAATGATTCTCCTTAATTTGTTACAAACTCTTCGGACTCTTTTCCAAGAGACCGCCACCTTTCTGATATTTTCAGTATTTATAATTTGTGTGAGACTTTAGTTTTTGCCAAAGGCAAAAATGCAAATTGATTACGCTCATCTCCACCAAATTAGTACGATAGTTTTGATACGAAACCAGCGTACTCTTTCGTTATAGTGGAATATTTCATAATGATGTGATATAATCCTATTCGACAAACTTGAATTTGGCAAAGGAGGTTATTCGCACGAAAGAAGTAATTATAAGTGCTGATGGTGACAGCAAGGTGTATTTGGTTCCCAATGTAGTAGCAAATAATTTGAGAGAATATTGTATTGAGTTTTGCCATAAATGGATGATGACAAGCCCTAATGCAGAGAAATACAGAATGAATGGTGTGTATTGTTTCAACGAAGAGGATTTTATTGAGTATTTGAACGAGTATATTTTGCCCGAACAAAAGTCAAGTTTTGTAAAAAATCTTGGTTGGACAGATTTAGTGGAAAATCTTCCTGTTGAATATCAAGGTCTTCCTTATTTTAATTTTTGACAAGCCAATTCCAATTTGACAAAGGAGTGTGATTGTATGAAAAAGTTGATAGCGTTAGTTTTAGCATTGATTTGTGTGCTTGGCTTGGTTGCTTGTGATGGCAAGGCGGGCAAAGATTTTGAGAAAGCAGACGACTTGCACCAGTTTGATGCAACGATATTAGAAATTCACGATGGTTATTTTTTAGTGGAGCCTGGTGCAGGTATGGTAGAATTGAATAGTGCGGATAAGATTGAAGTATCAACCCAAAATGCCGACCCATCTATTGAATGGCAAGTTGGTGATTTGGTGCTAATTACATATGACGGTGTTATTTTAGAAACCTATCCAGCACGCTTAAACCAGGTTTATAAGGTTGAAAAAGGGATACTAAAATTCACTGACGATACTACGGCCTCGAACTGACCAATTTCAATTTGTCAAACTAGTTGGTAAGGAGAACACAAAATGAATGCCGAATTCAAAATTAACGGATCGATCATCAAAACCGAAAGACTGATATTAAGACCGTTTCAACAATCCGACTTGCAGGACTTCTTTGACTACGCCTCTATCGAGGGTGCGGGTGAAATGGCTGGCTGGAAACACCACGAAACCATCGAGGAAACACAGAGAATACTGAATATGTTTATCGAAGGCGATCACGATTTTGCAATTTGCCTAAAATCCAGCGGCAAGGTTATCGGCTCTCTGGGTGTTAAGGAGTACGGATTAGAGGATAAGTTAGCAGAATTTTACAACTACCGCGGCAGAGAAATCGGTTATGTATTAAGTAAAGACTACTGGGGACAAGGCCTTATGCCCGAAGCAGTCAATGCAGTTATTGATTATCTGTTCAATACACTCCGTCTTGATTTTCTAACCTGTGGATACTACCTGTTTAATGCTCAATCAAAGCGTGTTCAAGAGAAGTGCGGCTTTAAGCCTTATCGAAAACTGGTTATGGACACAAGAATGGGTACAAAAGAGCCTGGTATTCTCTCCCTTCTTACAAACCCCAACAAAAATATCATTTTGGAATTTTCGCATCCTGAAACACTTATATATGAAAAATAAAAAAGGAGCAACCTTACGGTTGCTCCTTTCACTTTTATTTGTAGAGGGGGAACTGCTCGCAGATTGCAGCAACAGTTTCATGAACTTCCTTGGTTGTGCCTTCGAAGTCACGGGCGGTCAATGCAATGCAGTGGGCGATCTTCTTCATTTCCTCAGCGCCCAGGCCTCTGGTGGTAACGGCAGCAGTACCGATACGCACGCCGCTGGTAACAGCAGGCTTCTCGGGGTCGTTGGGGATTGCGTTCTTATTCAAAGTGATGTGGTTAGCATCGCAACGGGTCTGCAGTTCCTTACCGGTAATGTTCATGGGACGCAGGTCAGCCAGCATCAGGTGGTTGTCGGTACCGCCGGTAACCAGATCAAAGCCCTCCTCCAGCAGAGCCTCAGCCATAACCTTAGCGTTGCTTACGATATTGGCAGCATAGGCCTTGAACTCAGGTGCCATTGCTTCCTTGAAGCAGATAGCCTTTGCAGCGATCACATGCTCCAGAGGACCGCCCTGTGTGCCGGGGAACACGGCGGAGTTCAGCTTCTTGGCAAACTCTTCCTTAGCAAGGATCAAGCCGCCGCGAGGACCACGGAGGGTCTTATGCGTGGTTGTGGTAACGATATCCGCGTAAGGAACGGGGTTCTGATGTGCGCCGCCGGCAACCTGACCTGCAATATGCGCCATATCCACCATCAGCACTGCGCCAACCTCATGCGCAATATCCGCAAAGATCTTGAAGTCAATGGCTCTGGGGTAAGCAGAGGCACCGGCAATGATCATCTTAGGCTGGCAAGCCTTGGCCATATCACGAATCTGATCGTAGTCGATCAGGCCGGTCTCGTGGTTAACATCATACGAAACAACATTGTAGTACTTGCCGGAAATATTTGCAGGACTGCCGTGAGACAAGTGGCCGCCGTTTGCCAGGCTCATGCCCATCAAGGTATCGCCGGGATTCAAGAATGCAAGTTCAACAGCCATATTAGCCTGTGCCCCGGAGTGAGGCTGCACGTTAGCAAACTCAGCACCAAACAGAGCCTTTGCACGCTCAATACACAAGCTCTCCAGCTCATCAACATGCTGGCAACCGCCATAGTAACGCTTGCCGGGAAGACCCTCAGCGTATTTGTTGGTCAATACAGAACCCATAGCTGCGATAACAGCAGGAGAAGCAAAGTTCTCTGACGCGATCAGTTCCAGACCATCCTGCTGACGCACCAGCTCCCGATCCATCATTTCAGCGACTTCACTGTCGAACTGAGAAACAAAGCCGATAGAATCCAAGGTTTTAGTAAGCATATTGAAATCCTTCTTTCTGTGAAATAAAAAACAAACAGACAGTCCCAGAAGACCGCCTGTCCAACGCATACTACAAACTTACATTTATAGCATCTCCGTCCGTTTGCCTGAGAGATTCGGCTTGCGCCTTGCACCTTCGGCACACAACTCAATGTGTTCTCCAGAGAGTCCTCTGCTTTTCGGTTAAATATGTTTTTCCGAAAAGTGTCATAGGTATTTTGTTCTGTATTTAGTATACACCGAAATCAGAAAAAGTCAAGCATAATATGACCCTATAAGACAAGGAGCGGTGCATATCAGCACTGCTCCCCTATTTAGGATTCTTTAGGAATATTCTTCATTGTCAGGCTGATGCGCTTGCGCTTTTCATCTACCTCCAGCACTGCGACCTTAACCACATCGCCAACCTGAACAACTTCAGACGGGTGGTGAAGTTTTCTGTTGCAAACTTGAGATATATGCACAAGACCATCCTGATGAACACCAATGTCCACAAAGACACCAAAGTCGATTACATTCCGAACCGTTCCGGAAAGAACCATTCCGGGCTTCAGGTCCTTCAGCTCAAGAACATCCGTGCGTAAAATAGGCGCAGGCAGTTCGTCACGGGGATCACGGCCCGGCTTCAGCAATTCCTTCACAACATCCTGCAGAGTCGGGACACCAACTCCGCATTGCGCTGCCGCAGCTTCTATGCCAAACGCGTCGAGACGACTTTGCAATTCGGACAGGTTTCCGGCTGCAACATCCTTCTTCGTATAGTCACAAAGGCTCAGAAGCGCTTCTGCTGCCTTATAGGCCTCCGGGTGAACACCGGTGTTGTCCATAACTTCCTTGCTCTCAGGCACACGCAGGAAGCCTGCACACTGTTGGTATGCCTTCGGTCCTAACTTAGGAACCTTCAACAGCTGGCTACGGGCAGTGAACGGTCCATTCTCTTCGCGATAGGCCACCACATTCTTCGCCATAGCGCTGTTTAAGCCGGAAACCTGCTGCAAAAGGCTCATAGATGCCGTATTTGCATCCACGCCTACAGCATTAACGCAATCCTCAACAACACCACCCAAGGCTTCATCCAACTGTTTTTGCGGACAATCGTGCTGGTACTGGCCAACACCGATGGACTTCGGATCGATCTTCACAAGCTCTGCAAGCGGATCCTGCAAGCGCCGAGCGATCGATACTGCGGAACGCAGATTCACGTCATACTCCGGGAATTCCTCAGCCGCAAGCTTAGAGGCGGAATAGACCGACGCGCCGGCTTCATTGACGATCATATAACTTACACCCGGCAGGTTTTTCAGCATTTCTACGGTCATCATCTCTGTTTCCCGGGACGCTGTGCCGTTGCCGATGGCAATATGCTTTACTCCATGCTTCCTGATCATTTTGGAAAGCTGTGCGATCGCCGCTTCTTTCTTCTGCTCAGAAAATGTGGGATAAACAACGCCCGTATCCAGAACACGGCCGGTAGCATCCACAACAGCCACCTTGCAGCCGTTTCTGTAACCGGGGTCTAAGCCCATAGTAACAAAACCCTTTACAGGCCGCTGCATCAAAAGAGGTTTTAAATTCAACGCGAAGTTTGCAATTGCAGAATCGGATGCCCGGTCAGTAAGCGTGTTGCGAAGCTCCCGTTCTACGCTGGGTGCGATCAACCGGTCAAAGGCATCCTCCGCAGCCGCCTTCACAAATGCAGAAACCCACATTGTCGGCTTCAGCGACATACGGCAAACAAGCGCTTGTCCCTCAACACCGGGAAGACCGGCAGAAACCTTCAGGAAGCCTTCCTTCTCTCCGCGGTTGATTGCAAGGATCTGGTGATTCTGCAAACGGGTAACCGGTGCGCTGAAATTGTAATACAGAGAATAGACGCTTTCGGCATCCGGATCGGTCGCCTGCACAGTAACGATTGCCTTTTGCTCCATCTTCACGCGGAGCGCCTTGCGAATATCTGCATCATCAGAAATCATCTCAGCAATAATATCGGATGCTCCGGCAAGGGCATCTTCAAGCGTTTCTACGCCCTTTTCAGCGTCAATATATTCCTGCGCCAAAGCATTGGGGTCTTCCCCTGTTTGTTCAAAAAGTGCCAGCGCCAGAGGCTCCAGCCCCTTTTCCTTTGCAACCGTTGCACGGGTGCGACGCTTTTGCTTATATGGGCGGTAAAGGTCTTCCACTTCAGCCAGCGTCTTAGCTGCTGCGATCGCAGATGACAGTTCATCCGTCAGCTTACCCTGCGAGTCGATGGATTTAATTACCTCATCTCTCCGTTCTTGCAGGTTGCGCAGATAGGTCAGACGACTCTCCAAATTGCGGAGGGTCGTATCATCCATACTGCCATGCATTTCCTTCCGGTAACGAGCAATAAACGGGATGGTGTTACCTTCATCCAGCAGGGTAACTACATTTTGAATATATTCGCTTTTTTGCTTCAATTCCTGGGATAATAATTCAATGATCGTATCCATAATGCACCTCATTTCTATTGGAAGAGTATACCATATTTGCGCCTGTATTTCAATGCATTCGATAATTCTTTTATAAAAAAGACGGTGAAACCCAAAAGCTTCACCGTCTTATGTATTACTTATTTTTACAGCCTTTGCAGCCGTTACAGTTTCCACAGCAGCCACTCTTCTTTTTTGCAAAGAGGACATAGGTGCAATAGCCAAGAACCAGTACGATCAGCGCAATATCAAGCCAACTCATAGCAGCACCCCCACACGATATACGACAAATGCAACAATCCAAGCGATCAGGCACTGCAAAATGACAACACCCAGAGCCTTCCAGCCGGAATTCAGTTCTCTGCGAATCGCCGCAACTGCCGCGACACAGGGTGTATACAACAAACTAAAGGCCAAAAAGCTGCAAGCGGATTCTGTCGTGAACAGGCTATGCAGGGCGGTTGTCAGCTGTTCGGTACCGACACCCAAAATCACGCCAAAGGTACTGACAACAGCTTCCTTTGCTGTGAAGCCGGACACCAATGCTGTCACCATTCTCCAATCACCAAAGCCAAGCGGTGCAAACACGGGAGCGATCCAACGGCCGATCATAGCCAATGCGCTGTCTGCGCTGTCCGAAACCACATTCAACCGCAAATCAAAGGTCTGCAGGAACCAAATCAGGACAGTTGCAACAAAAATGACCGAAAATGCGCGCTGCAGGAAGTCCTTGGCCTTTTCCCACATCAGTAGCGTTACGCTTCTTGCAGATGGCAGACGGTAATTGGGCAACTCCATAACGAACGGAACCGGATTGCCACGGAACGCTGTATTCTTCATAACCAACGCCATCAACACGCCAATCAGCATGCCGCCGAAATACAGAACGATCATCACCGGCAGCTCATTTCCCGGGAAGAACGCCGCTGCAAACACCGAGTAAATAGGTATCTTAGCCGAGCAGCTCATATATGGCGTTAGCAAAATCGTCATTTTCCTATCACGATTGGAAGAAAGCGTTCTCGTCGCCATAATACCGGGTACGGAGCAGCCAAAGCCGATCAACATAGGAACAAAGCTTCTGCCGGACAGGCCGATTTTCCGCAGCAATTTATCCATCACGAATGCCACACGGGCCATATAGCCGGAGTCCTCCAAAATGGACAGGAAGAAGAACAGCACCACAATCAGCGGCAAGAAACTCAAAACGCTGCCAACACCGGCAAAAACACCGTCTATAACCAGACTATGTACAACAGGATTGAGATTATATGTGGTTAACAGATCATCAACCAGCATAGTAAGGCCATCAATGGCGTAGGCAAGCAAGTCAGACAACCACGCGCCGAATACATTAAAGGTAAGGAAGAACACCAGACCCATAATGGCAATAAAAAGCGGAATCGCCAAATAGCGGTTGGTCAGCACCTTGTCAATTTCCACGCTTCTGCGGTGTTCCTTGCTCTCCTTTGATTTTACAACGCAATTATTGCAAACCTGCTCGATGAAGTTATACCGCATATCCGCAAGGGCAGCATTCCGGTCAAGTCCCCGGTCATGCTCCATTTCGATGACAGCGTGCTCAATCAGTTCCTTTTCATTACTGCTCAGCTTGAGCAAATCAAAAAATTCCTGTTCTCCCTCTATGAGTTTCATCGCGCAGAAGCGACGGGAAATATCGACGCTGTTTGCGTGATCCTCAATAATATGGCTAACGGCATGAATACAACGGTGCACAGGTCCGTCCGGACAAAAGTCCATAATTTCGGGGACTTTCTTCTCTTTTGCCGTTGCTAAAAGTGTTTCCACCAGTTCCGCAACACCGTGGTTCTTTACAGCGCTGATAGGCACAACAGGAACACCCAGCGAGCGCATCATTTTCTTGACATCCACGCTGCCGCCGTTGCCCATCACCTCATCCATCATATTAAGCGCTACAACCATAGGAACTCTCAAGGTCAACAGCTGCAGTGTCAGATAGAGATTGCGTTCAATGTTGGTGGCATCGACGATGTTTATAATTGCATCCGGTCTTTCTCTAAACAGGAAATCCCGCGTAATGATCTCTTCCTGCGAATAAGGACGAATAGAGTAAATGCCGGGCAGGTCAACAACCAGATGATCGGTGTTGCGAATCGTGCCGGTCTTCTGATCCACAGTTACTCCGGGGAAATTGCCAACCCGCTGATTTGCGCCTGTCAAGGCATTAAACAGCGTTGTCTTGCCGCTGTTTTGGTTTCCGATCAGTGCAAACTTCATTTGGCAGCCTCCTGCATTGTAATCTTCCCGGCGTCCTCTAAGCGGATCGTCAATTCATACCCCCGAACAAGAATTTGAATCGGATCGCCCAACGGTGCTACCTTCTGCAATTGAACCTTTGTGCCGGGGATAAGTCCCATATCCAAGAAACGAAGCCGCAATGCGCCCTCGCCTCCTACTGATTCGATCGTGCCGCTTTGGCCGATTTTCAAATCTCCCAATGTCATTTTCAATACCTCCAATTGTAAGTTAGCATATGCTAACTACCATATATTCAAGATTATAACGGCAACTCCAAATTTTGTCAACATAAAAAATACGCACCTGATAAAATTTCAGGTGCGTATCAGAATTATTTACCAATTCTTGCAATATCGTAGGGTGTTGTCTGATAGACAAAGTAGTTCAGCCAGTTGGAGAACAGCAGGTTCGCATGGCTTCTCCAGCGCACAATGGGCGGCTGTGTATCATCGTCATTCGGGTAGTAGTTCTTAGGCACTTCAATTGGTAGACCCTGGTTTTTATCCCGGAAGTACTCTGTCGCAAGTGTGTCGGGATCATACTCAGAGTGGCCGGTAACAAAAATATGGCGGCCTTCCTTGTTCATCACAGCATAAACACCGGCTTCCTTGGATGAAGCAATGATCTTCAGCTCTGGAACCGCCTCAATGTCCTCTCTTAACACTGTCGTGTGACGGGAATGAGGCACCCAAAAAGCATCATCAAAGCCTCGGAGCAAAATAGACCGGGGATAATCCTTTGTGTGTTCAAAGACTCCAAACAATTTATTTTCAAGGGGGTGCTTATTGACGCCGTAGTGATAATAAAGACCGGCCTGCGCACCCCAGCAGATGTGGAATGTGCTGTGAACATTTGTCTTGCTCCACTGCATGATCTCGCACAGCTCCGGCCAGTAGTCCACATCCTCAAAATCCATTTTTTCAACAGGTGCGCCGGTAATGACCATACCGTCAAACTTCCGATGCTTCAGTTGTTCAAAGGTTTTATAGAAGGTAAGCAAATGCTCCTCAGAAACATTCTTTGCAACATGGGACTTTGTATGCATCAGCTCAACACGCACCTGCAGAGGTGTATTTCCCAAAAGGCGGCTCAGCTGTGTTTCAGTTACAACCTTAGTCGGCATAAGATTCAGCACGACGATTTCAAGAGGACGAATGTCCTGTGTAACAGCTCGATCCTCAGGCATTACGAAGATATTCTCATTCTGCAAAATTCCGGCAGCAGGCAAATTATTAGGAATTTGAATTGGCACAGGTTGTCCTCCTTTCGATATTTTCCCTATTCTACTAGAGAAAACCGCCTTTGTCAATTCTATGTATGCATTTGTAGCGTTGTTCCCGGATAATAGTGCTGCAAAATTTGGCTGTACGTACTCCCTTTCACAGCCATTGCATCCGCTCCGTACTGACTCATCCCAACTCTGTGACCAAATCCTTTTGTTGTAATAACAATCATATCACCCTCTGCTTTGATAGAAAATGACGTGGAGCGCAAGCCCAGTTTTGTTCGCAGGACCGTTCCTTTAAACACCTTTCCACCAATGACCATATTATCTACACCATCCCCTTCAGTGTACGCAACCGCACCCAACCACGTAGAGGGCGAACCTGATTCTTTGATACCCAATCTTTCCGCAAACTCCTTGCCGGTATATTTCATGGTATTGGTGTAGTAATCAGCTTTTTCCTCCCCTGGACTTTCTACCGCCTGCAAATACGGCACATCAGTACCCCACACAGCAACCGCATCCTCCGTTTTGCCTCCGGAACAGGAGAAATAGGTCGCCTCTATCAAATTCCCTTTATAGGTCAACACCTGACCCGTTGTGTTCATAACAGCGCCTTTTACTTTTTCAACCGACGATGACAAACCGCCTTGCATCAGGTAACTTTCAACTGAGCAATAGGCCTGACAACAACCGGGATTCGTACAAACAGCACCGTCTTTGTGCTTCTTCCCTGTTGTATTCCGCTTCAGTGCATAAGTCCTTGCTACAACAGCCTGTGCTTTCAATGCTTCTATTTCAAAATCAGCCGGCATTTCTCCAAGAACTACGCCAACAACGTATGTATCTAAGTTATATTCACAAATTGTTCCGTCATCGTGCAGAACCAATATGTTTGCGCTTTCATAAACCTGCATTTCAGTGGTCTCTTGTTGCTCCGGTTCGACTGTTGTTGCATCAGGAAAAGTCTGCTCAATCTTGTTTTCACGCGGTGTCTGTTCAGCAATCATAAACAGCAGAGCCGGTAAGACAATTCCCATAGTAACGGCAAGTAGCCATTCCATTCCTTTCTTCTTCATAAATATCACCCGAAAATATTTTAACGCAGCCCAAAACAGAAAATCGTCAAATTCTGCTAAAGCCTCATAGTGAATTTTCTTCCACTTGACACACAATAGCGTAAGAAGTATAATTATTGTGTGAATTTATCGAAACGGAGCGAATTATGAAAAGAGCAATTCGTATTATAATTCCTATTTTACTGGCCATTGCAATTTTATTCTGCACAGGCTGGTATCTTCTGGTCTATGACCGGGCATTAACCCGTGATCTTTTATTGAACACCGCACGTCATTATGATGCCAAGGGTAATCATACAATTGCAACCTGGTTCTACAACCAGGCCTACAAACACGCAGATGACAACGACGAGGTTGCTATCGAACTAGCAAACCAGTATAAGTCCGACGGTAACTATACGAAAGCTGAATATACCCTTTCCAAAGCCATTTCCGACGGCGGTGGAATCGACTTGTATATTGCCCTTTGCAAAACCTTTGTTGAACAAGACAAGCTATTAGACGCTGTAACTATGCTCAACAACATCACGAACGAGCAAATCAAGAGTCAACTTGAGAAGATGCGCCCCCAGGCACCAAAGTGCATTCCTGACCCATCTGTTACAGGCTCGTATTATACAGACTATATCACCATTTCCCTGTCTGCCGAAGGTGGAACAATTTACGCCAACAATCGCGGTGAAATCCCATCTGTGGAGAAAGATTTGTATAATGACGGCATTACGCTTACAGGCGGTGATAATACTATCTACGCCATCTCTGTAGCAGAAAATGGTCTTGTTAGCCCTACTGCTGTTTTCCGGTTTACTGTGGGTGGTGTTATTGAACCTGTCGAATTCCAGGACGAGGTTATGGAAGCGACAATTCGTGAAAAACTATCTGTCAGTGCCGAAAAGGTACTATACACGAACGACCTTTGGACAATTTATGAGTTTGAGGTTCCCGGTGGCGTTCAGAGTCTGGCAGACCTTAAACACCTGGCTTTCCTGCAAACACTCACAATCAGCAACAGTGTCAGCGGTCAGTTGGATTGTATTGCAAATCTTGCAAACTTGACGCAGCTGCAAATTAAGAACACCGCTGTAACTGCTGAGGAGTTAGTTATTATTGGTCGTTTGCCCAGTCTCCAAAAATTGACGTTGGATAACTGCGGACTTGCCACAGTTGCAGGCTTGGGTTCCATTTACAACCTGACACATCTGGATTTAAGCAACAATTCTATTCGTGATATTTCAGTGTTGTCAGGCCTTAAAAATCTAACAGAGCTGAATATACAGCATAACGTTGTTAACGACCTGACTCCGCTGTCTTCCATTACTACGCTAAGACATCTGGATGTGTCCTATAACAACCTAACTACTCTCTCCCCCGTTTCCTCTGTTGTTGGACTTCTTAAGTTAATTGCGGGCAATAATTCGATTGTTGATACAACAGGAATTGACGCACTAACTTCCCTTGAGAATTTAGACCTATCCTACAACGCAATTTCCGGTATCTCTAACCTGAATGTATGCACAGCGCTGAAAACGTTGGATATTTCCAATAACAGCATATCCAACATTTCCGCAGTCTCGAATATGGCAAAGCTGACACAGCTTAATTTTTCCTATAACAGCGTTACGGAGATTCCCACACTGGACAAAAACAGTGAGCTGGCAAACATTGACGGCTCTCACAACTCCATCAAGAAACTCACCTCGTTAAAGGGTCTTAAGTATTTAAGAATTGTCAACATGGAGTATAACAAGGATCTCTCTTCCTTGAACGACTTAACCAGTTGTCCCGTTCTGATGCAGGTAGATGTGTATGGCACAAAAGTTAAGAGTGCTGCCGGTCTCACCTCCCAAGGCGTTGTTGTTAACTACAATCCCGTTAAGTAAACACAAAAGGCATAACCGTGAAGGTTATGCCTTTTCGTTTTCTGTTTGTATCATATCCGCATCTTCTTCTGCAATCTCCTGCAGAAGCTTCTTATCCTGCTTGCTGGATAAATCTAACTTCGCATACATATCCGGTCTGCGGTCTCTTGTTCTGCGTATGGACTGTTTTCGACGCCACTGGTCAACCTTTTGATGATTGCCGGACAAGAGAATCTCAGGAACAGATCTTCCGTGCCAGACCGCCGGACGGCTGTACTGAGGATACTCCAGCATACCATTAAAGTGACTTTCATCTTCAAAACACTCAGGATCAGCCAGCACGCCGGGTACCATACGGCAAATCGCATCGGTCATAGCCATTGCAGCGATTTCTCCGCCGGTCAGCACAAAGTCGCCAAGAGAAAGTTCCTCGTCAACGCATTCATCAATAAAGCGTTGGTCAACACCCTCGTAATGGCCACAAACAAAGATAATATTCTCCAGTTTGCTCAGTCGAATCGCATCTTCCTGCTTAAATGTCTTACCGCAGGGTGATAAGTAGATCGTGTGGACAGGCCCGTTCGTCTTGTTGCAGACGGCCTCCCAGCAGCGATACAGCGGATCTGCCTGCATCACAGCGCCACGACCACCGCCATAGGGATAATCATCCACCTGCATCTGCTTGTTGGTGGTATAATCCCGAATCTGGTGTGTATCAATGGTGATGAAACCGCGTTCCTGTGCACGGCCGAGAATACTCTCGGAAAGCACATCACCGACCGTGTCCGGGAACAATGTAAGAATATCAATTCTCATCGGTTCTCATCCCTTCAATCAGTTTTACCTGCATCACGTTGCCGGCAATGTCGGTGGACAGGATGAATTCCTTCACAGCAGGAATCATATATGCATCCTTCCGCTTGTCATCACCGATAACATAGACGGAATTGCCCGGGTAGTCAAGAACCTCCGTGATTTTTCCGATTACCGCACCGTCACAGACCACATCCACACCAATCAGTTCGGATGCGAAAATAACATCGTCATCAATATCGTCACGATACAGGCAAATGGTCTTGCCACGCATAGCCTGGGCGTCCTCCATCGTATCAACACCGACAAGCTTCATTAGGTTGCATGTTTTCTGCACACGGCAGCTGTCAATTATATATTCCTTACCGTCAACACAGCAACGGTCAAATTCACAAAGCATATCCGGGGAATCCAGCCAAGTAAGAACCTTAACCTCACCACGCACGCCGTGGGTGGTGACGATCTCCCCTGCATCAATCATTGTTTGTCTCATAATTCCTCCAAGAAAACGGAAATGCGTGGCGCCAAGCGTCACGCATAAGCCGTTAATCCACGATTTCCACCGTGACTTTTTCGCCGGTGCGCTGGGCAACGGTTTTCACAATGGTGCGAATTTCCTTCGCAATTCGACCCTGGCGGCCGATGACCTTACCCATATCGCCGGGGGCAACATGGAGTTCAAGTACCTTTCCTTCGTCGTTAGAAACTTCCGTTACTGTAACTGCCTCAGGCTCGTCCACCAGATTCTTTGCCATATACAGCAAAAGTTCTTTCATTGGAATACTCCTTAAGGAAAATTACAGCACGCCGGCATTCTTCAGCAGGCCACGAACAGTGTCGGTGGGCTGAGCGCCGTTCTTGATCCAAGCCTGAACCTTCTCTGCGTCAACATTGATGGTAGCGGGGTTGGTCAGAGGATTGTAGGTGCCGATTTCTTCGATGCAGCGGCCGTCACGAGGAGAGCGAGCATCAGCAACAACGATACGGTAGAAAGGAGCCTTCTTAGCGCCCATTCTTCTGAGTCTGATTTTAACCATGAGTTTCACCTCCAAAATGATTGTTTTTAATCTATATCGCAAAGCAATTTGCTTTATACGAACTATCTGATTAGAAGCCTGGGAATCCGCCGAAACCGCCGAGTTTACCCATACGCTTCATTTTCTTGCCCATACCGGGGCCAGAGAACTGCTTTATCATCGCCTTCATTTGATCAAAGGACTTCAAAAGGCGGTTTACATCTTCGACCTTCACACCGGAGCCGTTTGCAATTCGCTTTTTGCGGCTTGCACCAATAATGTTCGGATTCTCTCGCTCCTTGGGAGTCATAGATAGGATGATCGCTTCAGTTCTGGCCATTGCCTTTTCGTCCAGTTGAATACCCTTCATATTTATACCGGGCATATGGGCAAGCAAGTCCTGCATAGAGCCCATGGACTTTAACTGAACCAGCTGATCGTAGAAATCCTGAAGTGTGAACTTATTGGATTTCAGGCGCTCTTCCAGTTCGGCGCTCTTCTTGGCGTCATAAGCCTTCTCTGCCTTCTCAATTAAAGAAAGGACATCGCCCATGCCGAGAATTCTCGATGCCATACGATCTGGGTGGAAAGGCTCAATATCCTCAAGCTTCTCGCCCATACCGGCGAATTTGATAGGCTTGCCGGTAATCGCGCGAACAGACAGTGCCGCACCGCCTCTGGCATCGCCATCTAATTTAGAGAGCATCACGGAATCAATTTCCAGCCACTCGTTGAAGCTCTCAGCAGCATTGACCGCATCTTGACCGGTCATTGCGTCAACAACCAAAAGGATCTCGTCCGGCTTCACAGCGGCCTTCATATCCTTCAGCTCCTGCATCAGCGTCTCGTCTACGTGCAGACGACCGGCCGTATCCAGAAAAACCATATCATGGCCGTGCTGACGTGCATAGAGAAGTGCATCTTTTGCAATCTGAACGGGGCTAATTTGACCTTCCTCAAAAACAGGAATGTCCAGCTTTTCGCCACAGACCTTCAACTGCTGAATAGCTGCAGGCCGATAAATATCACAAGCAACCAGAAGCGGTCGCTTGCCTTGACGTTTCATCAAGCCGGCCAGCTTACTGCCGTTTGTTGTTTTACCTGCGCCCTGCAAACCAACCAGCATAACCACCGTCGGCCCGTTCGGGTTGGTGGTAATGTGCTTGGTTTCACTGCCCATAAGCGCTGTAAGCTCTTCGTTGACGATCTTGATGATCATCTGTGCAGGACTCAGGGCTTCCAACACATCTGCACCGATGCAACGCTCTGTAACAGATTTCACAAAGTCCTTAACGACCTTGTAGCTGACATCCGCTTCCAGCAAAGCCATACGGATCTCCCGCATTGCTTCCTTTACATCGGACTCCTTCAGCCGACCTTTACCTCTAAGCTTTCGGAAGGTGGCTGCAATTTTCTCGGTTAAACCTTCAAATGCCATACATTACTCCTCGATGGAACTTGCTGCCTTTGCGATCACTGCAGCAACATTCCGTACCTGCGGATCCGCGTGATTCTTCAGCGCCTCCACAGAGGTCAAAATCGCTTGCATCGCGTCACGGCATTGTAAGTATCGGCGGACACATCCGGTCTTAGCCTCCATCTTCTGCAGATGGGCCTCGGCGCGGATGATATTGTCGTGTACTCCCTGGCGGCTCACACCCAATTCTTCAGCGATCTCCGCAAGGGAAAGGTCCTGATTGTAACGCAGATCCAGGCACATCCGCTGGCGCTCAGTCAGCATATCGCCGTAATAATCAAACAGCAAAAGCATCTCAACTGCGTCCATCACATACCTCCTGTCAATCAGTTTTCCTTTACACCTAGCACATCATACACTATTTAATGCACCTTGTCAAGTACTTTTTCTTGTCAGCTGTAAATTTGTTGCATCATACCAGCAGATCACTTCAGCAGTCTTGCAAAATCCGAGCTTTTCGTACAATCGCAGAGCCGGAATGTTGGTTGATGCGACCTCTAATACGATTTGATCCGTATACAAACCACTGCACAACGCGCGCATAACCTCTGCACCGACACCCGGCCGCACACCTGCTACCGCCTCAACTGTTCCATCTGCGATAATTCCAATGCCCAACAGGTCATCTCCCCTGTGTGCAAAATAGCCGGAACCCCGTTGCATAAGCTTCTCCGCATCCGCATCGGTCATTGTGGATGCAACCGGAATATCTGCCATTTTCTGATTATAAATTTCTCGAAATTTACTGATTGTTTTCTCTGTAACAGGAAACAAAGCCGCATCGGTTTCACCAACGCTTGACCGTGCGCACTTCATCTGAATCACCGACACGGCCTGCGGATAATCGCAAAGCACATTGTGGCCGGTGGCAAAAATCTTCTGCGCGCCAACTGCACGGCAAAATTCTACACAGTCAGCAAGCAGCTGCATAGGTTGCTGGGTATCCTGCAGTGTAACAAAGGCAATTCCCTTGTAAGGAACTTCCCGCAAGACAAGGCTTGCAACGCCGTTTTCAGTTGTAAATACCGGGAAATCCTTCACGCATATCACCTCCCGGCCATAATACCACAGTTTCTTAGCATCGTCTATATGATTTTCTATAAATATGCGCAGGTGTATAAATTTCCCTTGTTTTCTCATCTACAGCAAATATAATATGGTCGAAAATATATTTACGAAAGGAAGTTATTTATGAAGAAAATCATAGGCAAAAAAGA
>JAZOSY010000101.1:0-11609 GCA_045657385.1 Faecousia sp.
TCACCGGCCAACAGCAGATAAAAGCCGGTACGGCAGCCCATAGGTCCAAAGTACAAAACCCGCTCTTTCCAGTTCGGCTCATTCCGCAGGTATGTTGCCGCCAGATGCTCTATTGTATGCATCTCAGCAGTATTCATCACCGGCTCTTCATTTGGGCTTGTCAGCCGCAAATCAAAAGTGGTGACCGTTTCTTTGCCTACCTTATCTTTCCTCGACACATACAAGCCCGGCTGCAGGCGAATATGGTCAATGGTAAAACTTGTGATTTTCTCCATAGTAATCCCCTATCCAGAAAATATATGTTTATCATAACCTATCAGCATCTTTTTTTCAAGCAGAAATGGGTCTGTGTCGGTTTTTCTTGATTTTTAGCATATTTTCAACTATAATAGTAAAAAATGAAGAAGAAAGGTGGCTACAATTGTGGATAATCAGCATTATCAACCGAATCGTCCAATGCAACCTCGTCCTGAGCGACCTGCAAATTCCCAATACAATAGGCCTGTAAACCCCCGACGCAGAAAGCGTAGCAAGTTCCAGGTATTTAAGGAATCCTACCTACCTGTGCTTGTTCTTCTTTTAGCGATTGTTTTAATTATTGTCATAATCGTCACATCCATTTCACGGGGTGCGCAAAACAGAAAAGCCGCCAGAGAAGAAAGTATTGCCAACTCCATTTCTGCGCAGGAAGCACAAGCCCGTTTGGATCAAGAGGCTCAAATGATTCTTTCACAGGCTGATGTTCTCATGCAATCCTATGATTATGATGCGGCCATCGAAACATTGAACAGTTTTAGCGGTGATCTGAGTATATACACTGAAATCAACGATAAAATCATCGCTTGCGAATCCGCACAGAAGAACATGGTTGCATGGACCGATCCTAGCCAGGTTGTGAACCTTTCCTTCCAACTGCTGATGGCAGATCCTGCGCGTAGTTTCAGCAACCCGAACTATGGCAATGACTTCAATCGGAAGTTTATTACAACCGGTGAGTTCTCTAAAATTCTGCAGCAACTGTACGACAACGGTTATGTACTTGTGAAATTGAGTGATTTCATTGAAGAGCAGACCGACGCTAACGGCACAACCACTTATAAAGCTAAAACCCTATATCTTCCTAACGGAAAGAAACCCCTTATTATAACCCAGACAAATGTAAATTACAGCTACTATATGGTCGATGGCGATAACGACAAGCTGCCCGACGCCAACGGTTCCGGCTTTGCGAACAAGCTTCTTTGGGACGGCACCACATTCACCAGCCAAATGGTAGATTCTAACGGCAGAACCGTAACCGGTGCCTACGATATGGTTCCCATCCTGGAAGATTTTATTGCACAGCATCCGGATTTCTCCTATCGTGGTGCAAAGGCCACGCTGGCACTCACCGGTTTTAATGGACTGTTCGGTTACCGTACCCACCCTCGCGCTGCCACATATTTTGGCGAAGCTGCATATCAAAAGGATATTGCAGATGTCAAAGTGTTAATTGCAGCCCTGCGCGAGCACGGCTACACCTTGGCTTTCTACACCTACGGAAACGAGCCTTATGGCAAATTTAATGCCTCTGAGATTCAGGTAGACTTACAGGATTGGGTGAACGAAGCCGTTCCTATTATTGGCAATCTTGACATTCTTGTGTACGCACAAGATTCCGATATTACCACGGATCAATTCTATTCCGGTGCAAAGTATGAGCTACTTTACAATGCCGGCTTCCGGTATTTCCTCGGTTTCTGTAGTGACGGCGCTCCTTGGGCAACCATTACAAACGATTATGTCCGCCAGGGCCGACTTCTGGTAAACGGCACCAACTTGGCTTACCACGCAGATTGGTTTGCTTCTATGTTCGACGCAGCAAGTGTGTTGGACCCTGTTCGCGGAGTTGTTCCCGGCTAAACAAAAAAGAAAATGGGGTGCTTAATGCACCCCATTTTTTAATCGCTACCGCGCAATTCGATGATTTGATCACGCAGAAGCGCCGCGTATTCGAATTCCATCATACGCGCTGCTTCCTTCATCTGCTTCTCCAGACGGGCAATTTCCTTTTCTTTCTCTGCACGTGTCATCTTCACGCCACTTCGGCCCTTTCGTTCGGCCGTGGGCGATGATATTTCGATCAGATCGCGAACGGATTTTATAATGGTCTTCGGCACGATGCCGTTGGCCTTATTGTATTCGTCCTGAATCTTTCTGCGACGCTCGGTTTCCCGAATCGCAACGCGCATAGAGTCTGTAATACGGTCTGCATACATAATTACAAGTCCGTCTGCATTTCTGGCTGCACGTCCAATTGTTTGGATCAGGCTGGTCTCCGAACGCAAGAAACCCTCCTTGTCCGCATCCAAAATGGCTACAAGGCTCACTTCTGGAAGGTCTAAACCCTCACGCAAGAGGTTGATGCCTACCAGTACATCGAATTTGGCCATACGCAGGTCTCGTATGATCTCCATACGTTCCATTGCGCCGATATCGGAGTGCATATAGGGCACTCGGAAGCCTGCCTTTTGCAGATAGACCGTTAAGTCCTCAGCCATCTTTTTGGTAAGGGTCGTAACAAGCACACGCTCATCCTTAGCTGTCCGTTTATTGATTTCCCCTATCAGGTCATCTATCTGCCCTTCTATGGGCCTCACCTCCACCAACGGGTCTAAAAGACCGGTGGGGCGAATAACTTGCTCCACAACCTGCCCGGAACGTGTTCGCTCATACTCGGCAGGTGTCGCAGAAACATAGATCACCTGATTGATCCGCGAGTCAAATTCCTCGAAGTTCAGAGGGCGGTTATCATAGGCAGACGGCAAACGGAAGCCATAGTTGACAAGGGAGTCCTTTCTGCTTCTGTCACCTGCGTACATCGCGCGGCACTGGGGAAGCGTAACATGGCTTTCACCCACGAACAACAGGAAATCACCCGGGAAGTAATCATGCAGGGTTGTGGGCGGCGTGCCGGGAGCGCGCCCTTGGATCACGCGAGAGTAATTCTCAATGCCGGTACAGAAGCCGATCTCCGTGAGCATTTCAAGGTCATAGGCTGTGCGCTGGGAAATGCGTTGAGCTTCCAACAGTTTGTTGTTTTCATTGAAATACGCGACCTGCAGATCACATTCTTTCCGGATCTCCTGCATCGCACGTTCCATCTTTTCCCGGGACGCCACATAGTGGCTGGCAGGATAGATGGCAATATGGTCGATATACCGTTCTGTCAAGCCGGACACGGCGTTGATTTCAGAAATGCGGTCGACCTCATCTCCAAAAAACTCTATGCGAATGGCTCTGCCTGCCCAGTAGGCAGGATAGACCTCAATCGTATCTCCGCGAACGCGGAACTTATTACGGGAGAAGTCAATGTCATTACGCTCATAGCGGATCTCTGCCAATTTGCGAAGTACATCGTCAAAGGGATATGTCTGCCCTACGCGCAGAGAGATTACCATGCTCTTATAGTCGATGTGGTCACCCAAGCCGTACAGACAGCTGACAGAAGACACCACAATCACATCGCGGCGCTCAAAAAGCGCGGATGTGGCACTGTGCCTCAGCCGGTCGATCTCTTCATTGATAGCAGAATCCTTCTCAATATAGGTATCTGTATGAGCAATATAGGCCTCGGGCTGGTAGTAGTCATAGTAACTGATGAAATACTCCACCGCATTGTTGGGGAAGAACTCCCGAAACTCCGAGCAAAGCTGTGCCGCAAGCGTCTTATTGTGGGCCAGCACCAAGGTCGGTCTGTTTAACTTTTCAATAACAGATGCCATTGTGAAGGTCTTGCCCGAACCGGTTACGCCTAACAAGGTCTGTTCGCGCAGGCCGTATTCTACACCCTGCACTAGCTTGGTGATTGCCTCCGGCTGGTCACCGGACGGCTTAAAGTCCGATACTAACTGAAATTTATCCAACGAAAACACCTTCCTTATCTGACAGAACAGGTGTTGTCAGGCTTATAAAATTGCGATTGGACCATAGAAACATACTCGCCTTGGCTGACCACAATATGGTCTGCCAGCACAATATCGACCGTATCCAAGGCCGCCGCGACCCGGTAGGTCGTCTGAATATCATCAGCAGACGGGATTGCCAAACCACTTGGATGGTTATGGGCCAGCACTACCGTAGTTGCATTGACACCCAATGCAATCTCCACAACGCGCCGAACCGGGATATTTGCAGAATTTACGCTGCCCTCGCCTACTTTTTTGCAGCAAAGCAGCTTACATTTTGCATCAAGACACAGCATATACACCGTTTCAATATCGCAACCGATGAAATGCGGCACCAGAAAGTTGCCACATTGGTCAATGGTGCGCAGAATCTTACCGGTTGCAGAGCCTTTGACCTGATAATAGCGGCCCGCCTGCGTAACCAAAGACAGGAACGTAGATGTTGCCTTGTTGACACCCTCGACCTTTTCCAATTCCTGAGGACTTGCGTCCAATACCGCATTCAAGGAGCCAAAGTGATCAAGCAAGCGATGAGCCAGCGGATTTGTATCAATTCTTGGTATGCAATAGAAAAGCAACAGCTCCAAAACATACAATTCATCAAAGTTATCCAGACCCTCTTGACGGAATCTGTTTTTTAACCGTTCTCTGTGACCTTCGTGAATCGACATATTTTCACTCCATTCGTGGATTTTTCTTGCTATTTTTGAAATAATTCGTTAGAATAGAAATGCTGTAGGTAATAAATGAAAGTTTTCGCATTTTATGCGCATTCTATAGCAGGAGGAGAAAGTGTATGAATACAATTGAACATCAATTCTCTTGGTTGGAACTGATGGATCGTCCTGCATTCTGTGTAAAAGACGGTTTGGTGGCAGCTGTCAATTCCGCTGCCGAGAAATATATGATCAGCGTGGGTATGGATGTTACCAATATCGTTGGTGCGCATCGACAGGAATACGAGGAATTTACTGCCGGTTGTCTGTATCTTCCCATCAACGCCGAGGGCCTTTCTATCAATTCCAGCGTCACACGCACGCCGGAATGTGATATTTTCGTCATCAGTCAAGATACAGAAGACAGCGAATTGCAGGCTTTGGCGCTTGCCGCTCAGCAGCTGAGGATCCCCTTGGCCAACATTATGACGGTCGCTGACCACCTACTGACAGAGTTAGATGCCAACGCAGATACAGCCCAGCAGGCCAGCCAGTTAAACCATAACCTGTTTCAGTTGATGCGCATCGTCAGCAACATGTCTGATGCAGGTGGTTACAAGGACCTAATCGCAGCCGGTATGGAGACCGTAGATCTGGCCGCCGTGATTGACGAAGTTATGGAAAAGGTTCAGGCTATTTCCGAAAGCACCGGCATTACCATTGACTATACTGGCATTCGCGATTCCGTATTTGGGCTCGCAAACCCGGAGAAGCTGGAGCGAGCAATCTATAACCTGCTGTCCAATGCTCTAAAGTTCTCCACCGAAGGCAGCACCGTTCAGGTAACGCTTGCGCAAAACGCGGACAAGCTTTCCTTAACCGTGTGCAACACACACTCCCAAGTGCCCAACGACAATAATTATTGGAGCCGTTACCGCCGGAAGCCGTCTATCGAAGACAGCCGTTACGGTCTGGGCCTCGGTATGACTTTGGTTAGCTCTGTTGCCACAGCCCACGGTGGAACTGTTCTGGTTGATCATCCGTCCGACACACAGACCCGTGTCACAATGACGCTGGCCATTACAAAGGGCAACGGAACGACTGTTCGCTCCAATGTGCTTCGCATCGGTGATTATGCCGGCGGCCGCGACAAAGGCCTTTTGGAATTCGCAGAAATTCTGACCTCCGACGCATACAAAAACATCAACTAATGATTTCCTGCCTGCTTTTGCAGGCAGGTTTTTATTTTAAAGATAACGCTTCAGGTACTCGCCCGTATAACTGCCCTTTGTATGTGCAACCTCCTCGGGTGTGCCTGTAGCAACCACATAGCCGCCCTCATCGCCGCCCTCAGGGCCAAGGTCAATAATATGGTCGGCTGTTTTGATCACATCCAGATTGTGTTCAATAACAAGGACCGTATTGCCAGCATTCACCAACTGTTGCAATACATCGATCAATTTATGCACATCCGCTGCGTGCAAGCCGGTGGTAGGTTCATCCAGAATATAAATGGTTCGTCCAGTGGACATACGCGCCAATTCCGTAGCCAGTTTTACACGCTGGGCCTCACCGCCGGAAAGCGTGGTGCTGGATTGTCCCAGCTTCACATATCCCAGACCCACTTCCACGAGAGTTTGGGCCTTTTTGCGGATCTTAGGCAGATTTTCAAAGAATTCCAGGGCCTCCTCTGCTGTCATATCCAGCACCTGCGCAATATTCTTGCCCTTGTACTGAACTTCCAGAGTTTCCCGATTATACCGCAGGCCGTGACACACCTCACAAGGCACATAGACGTCAGCCAGGAAGTGCATTTCAATCTTTTTCAGACCATCACCGCAGCAGGCTTCACAACGACCGCCCTTTACATTAAAGGAGAATCGGCCGGGGCCGTAGCCACGGATTTTGGCATCAGAAGTAGACGCAAACAAATCGCGAATATCGTTAAAAAGGCCTGTGTAAGTCGCAGGATTGGATCGGGGTGTGCGCCCAATGGGACTTTGGTCAATGTCAATAACCTTATCCAAGTGCTCCATACCGGACACACATTTACAGATACCCGGACGAACACGAGCGTGATTAAGCTTGCCCAGAAGGGTCTTATTCAGCACCTCATTGACAAGGCTGGACTTGCCGGAGCCGGATACACCGGTGACACAAGTCAGCGTGCCCAAAGGAATGGTCACGTCAATATTTTTCAGATTATTTTCCGCCGCGCCCTGCACAGTAAGGAACTTACCATTTCCCGGTCTTCTGTTTGCCGGCACAGGTATTTTCTTAAAGCCGGTCAAATACTGGCCGGTCACAGACCGAGGCTCCTTGCATATATCCTCCAAAGTACCAGCCGCCACAATCTCACCACCGTGGCTGCCTGCGCCGGGGCCCACATCCACAATGTAATCGGCGGCACGCATGGTATCCTCGTCGTGCTCAACAACGATCAGGGTATTGCCCAAGTCACGCAAATGCTTCAGTGTTCCCAGCAGTTTGTCATTATCTCGTTGGTGCAGGCCGATGGACGGCTCGTCCAAAATATACAGAACGCCCATAAGGGAAGAACCGATCTGCGTCGCCAGCCGGATCCGCTGGCTTTCACCGCCGGACAAGGTTGATGCAGAACGGGACAAAGTCAAATACTGCAGACCCACATCCATCAAAAAGCGCAGCCGTTCGCGAATTTCACGCAAAATCTGCTCTGCGATCACCGCAGTTGCGCCCTCAAGCTGAAGATTATCGATGAAATTTACCGCATCGCCAATACTCATACGGCAGAAGTCCATAATGCCGATGCCGCCAACAGTAACAGCCCGTGCAATTTCGGAAAGACGGTTGCCCTGGCAACGGGGACAGGGCGCTGTTGCCATGCATTCCTCCAGTTCTTTGCGAGCCGCATCGGATTGGGTCTCACGGAAGCGGCGGCTGATGTTATTGAGAATACCCTCGAATGGTTGCTCCAAAACGCCCATACCATTTCCGCGGTTATAAGTCATACGCAATTTTTCGCCCTTGGTGCCGTATAGGATCACATCCATAGCCTCTCGTGGCAGATCCTGCACAGGCGCAGTCAAGGAAAAGTGATATTTCTGCGCCAACGCCTCAAAATACATGCGAAAAATAGAGTCTGTTCTTGCGCTGCTCCAGCCGGAGGCTTGAATAGCACCGTCAAAGATAGATTTCGTCTTATCGGGAATGACAAGGTCCTCATCGGCAATCAGCTGGAAACCCAAGCCTGTACAATCAGGACAAGCACCGGCCGGATTGTTAAAGGAGAACATTCTAGGTTCAAGTTCAGACAAACTGATGCCGCAATCCTCGCAGGCATAGTTTTGAGAAAAACTCAGTTCTTCACCGGTGTCCGGCAGGCTGATCACAACCAAGCCGCCTGAATGGCTGCAAGCAGTTTCGATGGAATCCGTCAAACGGCGGCGTTGACCCTCCCGAATAACAAGGCGGTCCACTACAAGCTCAATCGTATGCTTGATGTTTTTCTCAAGGGAGATTCGCTCGCTCAAATCGTATAAAATTCCATCAACGCGGACACGGGCAAAGCCGGATTTCCGCGCATCCTCAAACACCTTAACATGCTCGCCCTTCTTGCCGCGGATAATGGGAGAGAGCACAACAAAGCGAGTCCCCTCGCCCAGTGCTTCCACACGGTCTACAATTTGATCGATCGTCTGCTTAACGATCTCCTTACCGCACTTAGGACAATGAGGTATGCCCACACGAGCCCACAGCAAGCGCAGATAATCATATACCTCCGTGACCGTGCCAACAGTAGAACGGGGATTCTTGGATGTGGTCTTCTGATCAATGGAGATGGCCGGTGACAAGCCATCGATCGCCTCCACATTCGGCTTATCCATTTGGCCCAGAAACTGCCGGGCATAGGAGCTTAAGCTCTCCACATAGCGGCGCTGTCCCTCTGCATAGATCGTGTCAAATGCAAGGCTTGACTTTCCCGAACCTGAAAGGCCGGTAAACACCACTAATTTGTCTCTGGGAATGGACAAATCCACATTTTTAAGATTATTTTCTTTTGCGCCGCGGATGCGAATCTTATCGTTCATAATATGCACCAAGCTTCCAAAAAGTCTTCTTTATAGTATAACACAGATGCCGCCAATGTACAAGCAATATTTCAAACATAATTTCGTTTTATGGCGCTAAGCGCATTTTCGTTATTATGCAGATGAGAAAGGAAATATTTTACTGTTTTTTGTTGGATTTTATTCTTCTTCGGTGTTGCATTTCCTGGGGTGTTAGTGCTATAATATCAGTACAATGGCTTATGGTATGGCCATAGGCGCAAAAGATGAATAAAGCGAGGTATTTCAAAAGATGATTGCTTACGGTGAAAACATCAAGATTTTCTGCGGCAACTCCAATCCGGCCTTTGCAGAGACCGTGTGTCGTGAGTTGGGGCTGGAAATCGGCAAAGGTACAGTTCAAACATTCTCTGACGGTGAGGTTTCCGTTTCTCTGAACGAAACCGTTCGTGGTGCTGACGTATTCCTGATTCAGTCCACCTGCAAGCCCGTCAACGATCATTTGATGGAGCTGTTGGTTATGATCGACGCCTGCCGTCGCGCTTCTGCCGGCAGAATCACAGCCGTCATCCCCTACTTTGGCTACGCCCGTCAGGACCGCAAGGCCAAGAGTCGTGACCCCATCTCTGCAAAGCTGGTCGCCAATATGATCACTGCAGCCGGTGCTGACCGCATCCTGACTATGGACCTGCATGCAGCTCAGATTCAAGGCTTCTTTGACATTCCCGTTGACCACCTGCTTGGCAATCCCACCTTTGTGAAATACTACCTCGATAAATTCCCTGAGGATAAATTCAACCACGATGACTTTGTGGTAGTTTCTCCTGACGTGGGCTCCGTTGCCCGCGCTCGCGCTTTCGCTGCTAAGGTCCATATGGGTCTGGCCATCGTTGACAAGCGTCGCCAGAAAGCTAATGTCTGCGAAGTTATGAACGTTATCGGCGATGTTCGCGGCAAGACCTGCATCCTGTACGATGATATGATCGACACCGCCGGTTCTCTGTGCAACGCAGCTGAGGCTTTGGTCACCATCGGTGGCGCTAAGGAAGTTTACGCTTGCGCAACTCACGGTGTTCTGTCCGGCCCTGCATTTGACCGCATCCAAAAATCCTACATCAACGAGGTTGTTGTTCACAACACCATTCCTCTGGCCGAAAATTGCCCCTGCGATAAGATCAAGCAGTTGGATGTTGCCCCCATTTTTGCGCGTGCGATCTCTCACGTTCACGGCGGCACATCTATTGCCGACCTGTTCTAAGTCGTGTTTGGCAGTAAAAGCGAAAGCTGGTTGATCGTCGGTTTGGGAAATCCCGGCAAGGAATATGCCCAGACACGACACAACTGCGGCTTTCTGGCAATCGACATCTTGGCTGAAAAGCTCGGCTGTAAAATCGATAAGAGCAAGTTTCAAGGTCTTTACGGACAGGTGAATCAAAATGGCAAGAAGCTTTTCCTTCTGAAGCCCCTCACCTATATGAATCTGTCGGGTCGTTCCATTCTGCAGCTGTCCGCATACTTCCACATTCCGCCCAGTCGCATCATCGTACTGTTTGATGATATTTCGCTGGAGCCGGGTCGCTTGCGTATTCGGGCAGACGGTTCTGCCGGCGGTCATAATGGTATTAAGTCCATCATTTCTGAACTGGGTTCTGAGGATTTCCCCCGTGTTAAGATCGGCGTGGGAGGCAAGCCGAATCCACAGCAGGATCTGGCTGATTGGGTTTTATCCGGTTTTTCGTCCGATGATAAAAAGGCTTTGGAATTCGCGCTAAACAACGCAGCTGATGCTGCACTTAGCATTATCGAGCGCGGTGTGCCGGAAACGGCAAATCGCTATAATGGATTAAAACCGTAAATATTGTCATTAAACCACGGAAAGGGGGGTGTTTTCCCCCTTTCCGCTTTGCTACGTGGAATGAAATTTTGAGGTGCTTTATGGAAAAACTGCTTGACATCTTAAAAAGTATGCCTGAGTACACTGCAGTGCTGGATGCCCTTCAACAGGGCAATGCCGCTGCGATCACCGGAATCGGTCAGCTGAACCGCAGTCATATGATTGCAGGGCTTTATGCGCACACCGATTCTCCTCTGGTGGTCATCTGTCAGGATGATATGGCGGCCCATAGGCTGTGCCAGGAGTTAAAAGCATTTCTTGGAGTCGAGTTCCCGATCCTCCCCTCCCGGGAGTTAACGCTTTATGACAGTTCTGTTGTTTCCCGTGGCTGGGAGCAAACGCGCCTGCGTCAGTTGTATGATCTTTCCTGCGGTAACACACGGCTGCAAATTATGGCTTGGGATGCGCTGAGTCTGCGAACGATGCCACCTGCTGTGTTAGAGAATGCTACGTTTTCGCTGGAGGTCGGAAGTCAGTATAATTTAGACAACCTAATTGTCAAGCTGACCCACATCGGATACAGCCGTTGCGGTATGGTTGAAGGTCCCGGTCAATTTGCGGTCAGAGGCGGTATTTTGGACGTGTTCTCCCCTGCTGCGTCTATGCCGATCCGTGCCGAATTTTTCGGTGACGAGTTGGACGCTATGGGTCAGTTTGACCCGGACACCCAACGAAGAACCGAGAATATCGATAAAATTACAATTCTTCCTGTTGCCGAAACGCAGCCGCGTTTACACCCTGGCGGAATTGATGGTCTTTGCAACGACATTTTAAGCCTGATCAGCCGACAGAACCGTCGCAAGAATCCCAATCAGGATCTAATCAAAACCCTCGAAAAAGACCTCGAAAAATACCAAAACGGCGTGCAAAACCCTGCATCGGACCGATATATGGCGCTCATCTACCCGGAATCCGCCAACGCCCTAGCATACATTCCCCAAGGCGCAACCATTATCCTTTGTGACCAGGGCGGCATACATCGCGCCGCTAAATCCCGGACCGAAGATATGGGAATGCAATTAGACAGCCTTCTGCAGGGCGGCTTGGTAGTTGGCGAATTGTG
>JAZOSY010000102.1:0-2697 GCA_045657385.1 Faecousia sp.
ATATTGGGAGTAGAGCAGCTTCAAACTGCCGGCCACCTTTTTCATAGCCTTGATCTGAGCTGCGCCACCGACACGGGAAACGGAAATGCCGGGGTTTACCGCAGGCATAATGCCGGCGTTAAACAGTTCCGACTCCAGGAAAATCTGTCCGTCCGTGATGGAAATAACATTGGTGGGGATATAAGCAGACACGTCGCCTGCCTGTGTTTCGATAATAGGAAGTGCGGTCAGGCTGCCGCCGCCATTGGCCTTGGACATATGTGCCGCCCGCTCCAAAAGTCTGGAATGGAGATAGAAAACGTCGCCGGGATAGGCTTCCCGTCCGGGAGGACGGCGGATCAGCAAGGAAATGGCGCGGTAAGCAACCGCGTGCTTGCTCAGGTCATCGTAAACCACCAGCACATCCTTGCCCTGATGCATAAAATGCTCACCGATGGCACAGCCGGTGTAGGGCGCGATATACTGCATCGGCGCAAGCTCGGAGGCTGTTGCGGAAACCACCACCGTGTAATCCATAGCGCCGCCAAGGGTCAGAGAATTTACGATCTGCGCGACGGTAGAGCGCTTCTGGCCGATGGCTACGTAAATGCACAGCACATCCTTGCCCTTCTGGTTCAGGATGGTGTCGGTGGCGATGGTGGTCTTGCCGGTCTGGCGGTCACCGATGATCAGCTCACGCTGGCCGCGGCCGATGGGGATCATAGAGTCAATGGCCTTGATACCTGTCTGCAAAGGCACGCTGACCGGCTCTCTTTCGATGATGCCGGGCGCATTGGACTCGATGGGGCGGTAGCCTTCAGCATCGATGGGGCCCTTGCCGTCGATAGGCCCACCCAGCGCATTCACAACGCGGCCGATCATACCTGCGCCAACCGGCACAGAAACCACCTTGCCGGTGCGTTTGACGGTGTCACCCTCCTTGATGCCGTTATCTGAGCCCAAAACCACGATGGACACCGTGTCCTCTTCCAAGTTCTGCGCCATGCCGTAAGCACCGTTCGGGAACTCCACCAGCTCGCCTGCCATGCACTTTTCCAAGCCGGAAACTTTGGCAATGCCGTCACCGGCTAAGATTACTGTGCCGGTTTCGCTGGTCTGCAATTTGTTTTCGTAGTTCTTAATTTGACTACGGATAATTTTCGTTATTTCTTCGGGTCTTAATTCCATAGTATTCCTACCCTCTAATCAAAGTACGGTATCGTGAAGTGTCTTAGCCATGGCGTCCAGTCGGCCTTTCACCGTACCGTCCACCTGCTTGCCGTCGAAATTCAGCCGAATACCGCCCAGCACAGCCGGGTCTACCTTACAAATAAGGTCAATCTTCTTGCCGGTGATCGCCGTGAGTTTTTCTGCAAGGCGCGCCTTCTGACCATCGGTCAGGGAGATGGCCGCTACCGCGGAAACCTCCAAAATGCCCTTGTCCTCGTTGTACTGCTCACGGTATGCCCGGTAACAAGCGGAAAAGTGGCGAATATACCCCTTTTCTGTGAGTAATTTCAGGAAATTCAGCACATAGATATGCACCTTTTCCCGAAAACTCTCATCTACTATCTGCGTTCTGTCCTGTTTCGGCACATTGGCAGAAGAAAGCAACTTTAAAAAAGTCGGCTCTTGAGAAAAAGCCTGCTCCAGCGTCTGCAACTGCTGCAGAATGTCCGCCTCCAGACTTTCCTCCTTTGCCAGAGCATAAAGGCCCTGACCGTAAAGTGTCCCTATCCGGTTCATGCCTGCTCACCCAATTCTTCCAGGAAGCTGTCCACCAGCTTCTGCTGCTGGGCAGAATCCAGCGTTGCGCCGACTACCTTGCCGGCGATCTCCATAGCAAGCGAAGAAATTTCATCCTTGGCATCGTTAAGTGCCTTTTTCTTCTCCCGGGCAATATCTGCCGAGGCCTTCTGCCGGATGGCATCTGCCTCCTGATTTGCCTGACGGACGATCTCCTCCTCCCGGTTCTTGCCCCGGGCCATAGCCTCTTTTACCAAGCGGTCGCTGGTCTGGGTGGCCACAGACAGCTTGTCCTCATATTCCGCCTGCAGCTGGGCTGCCTGCTTCTGGGACTGGTCTGCTTTTTGGTACATATCGTCGATCTCCTGCTGACGCTCACGAATGATTTTCATTACCGGCTTAAACAGGAATTTCTTCGCTACAAAAAAGATCGTCAGGGTGTTAAGCAGAGTGAACAGCGCTGTCCAGGGGTTCACGCCGACAAATGCTTCAAATTGTCCCACTACTGCATACTCCTTTCGTTAAGTTCAAAAAAGGAAATTACAGCAGGAACATAATCAGCAGGGCGATAACCAGAGAGTAAATACCGGTGGTTTCTGCGATTGCACAGCCCATAATCATGGTAGAACGCAAAGTGCCTGCTGCTTCGGGCTGACGGGCCATACCCTCCAGCGCCTTGCCGACTGCGTTACCTTCGCCGATACCAGGGCCCACAGCACCGATACCCATACACAGACCTGCACCGATGGCCTTACCTGCGATTGCGATTGCATTTGCTAAATCCATAATAAATCCTCCTAAGATTTTTGTTTACAAAGTCATTATTCTTCCTGCCCGTCTTTTTTCGGCTCGGGCAGAGAGCCGGCAATATAAACCATTGTCAAAAGGCTGAACACGTAGGCCTGCACGAATCCGGAAAACAGATCGAAGTAGCAGGACAGCACCGCCGGAATACCATAGGTAAAAATCGGA
>JAZOSY010000103.1:0-9185 GCA_045657385.1 Faecousia sp.
CTTATAGTGTAGACACCACCTACACAGCGACCACTTTGATTCCGACCTATGATAGTTACGGTAATGTCAACGGAAAATATACGTTCTCCGGTTGGACAGACCCCAACAGTGGCGTGATGGGTGAGGCGGATGTGCTTATTCGTGGCGTATGGAAATATGAAACCGTAGTTATTGAGAGCCACAATGTTTGGTATATCTGGACAGGCACCATTCCGGAGGGATTGGAGCCACCCGTTGATTCCAACGCGTATATTCCCGGCCAAGCCTATACTGTGGACGCTACCCATACAGCAGAAACCGAAATTCTCACGTATGATACCTATGGTAACGTGAACGGTCGTTACACATTCAGCGGTTGGACAGACCCCAACAGCGGCGTAATGGGCAACGCGGATGTGACCGTTTCCGGTGTTTGGCAATATCATTCGATGGACATTTCCGGCCACCGCGTGATTTATGTCTGGTCCGGCGAAGTGCCTGCCGGTGAGACTTTGCCCATCGACGAAAACACCTATGTGAAGAATCAGCCCTACACGGTCGATGGCACTTATACCGCCGAAACAGTAATCGAGACCAAGGATGCTTACGACAACGTGAACGGTCGCTACACCTTCTCCGGTTGGACAGACCCCAACGAAGGTTTGATGGGTAGTCAAGATGTGGTCGTAGTCGGCGTTTGGGAGTATGAAGCGATTGAAGTCACACCCCCGGAAGAAGCGCCTACACCGGAGCCTGGCAGCCCCGAGACAGGTGAGTTCTGGACAATGAATCGCCTCGTTATGCTGATGACGATGTCTGTGACCGGTATGCTTCTGGTGAGCCTGCTGCGGCCCAAAAAGAAAGAACAATAATAAAAAACACCGAGATTTTCATCTCGGTGTTTTTTATAAGTTGTTTTATCGCTCTTCCCGGAAGTAGGAAAGACCCAGACTCTGAGGCGGTTGATGCTCGCGCTTTTTCCGCATGCTGGTAATAATCAGCACCAAAAGCGTTACCACATAGGGAAGCATCTTGAACAGCGCCTTGCCTGCGAAACTCACGCCAGGGATGTAGCTACTTGCGACATATAGCGCACCAAATGCAATGGAACCAAAGATTGCTATGGTAGGATTCCATACAGTAAAAATAACCAGAGCGATAGCTAACCAACCGATAGTGTCAACACAGTATTCCCAGTTGCCCTTCAGATAGTCCATAATGAAGGCCAAACCGCCTAAGCCTGCAATGGCACAGCCAATACAAGTTGCGATATAACGGTACTTAGTAACATTGATGCCGGCTGCGTCAGCGGTGGCAGGATTTTCTCCAACGGCTCGCAGGTGTAGGCCCACACGTGTTTTGTTCAGCACATAGGTGGTGATTATCGCAATAGCTAGCGCTAAATATATGAATACGCCGTATTCTAAAAGCAAATCACCGAATACACCCAAACGATCTGTAAAGGGAATTAACGGAGCAGTGAAATACTTGCTACCCTTAGTGAAGATGGTAGTTGCTTCGTTAATAATATATTCGGAAAGGCCAACACCCAATGTAGTGATTGCCAAGCCGGTCATGTTTTGGTTGGCACGTAGGGTAATTGTCATAAAACTAAACAGCAGACCCATCAGAGCACCGCCAAGCAAAGCTGCAATCAGCGGGATGATGATGGCCAGAATAGGTGCAATGTTGATGCCAACAGCCTTGAAATAGACATATTCTGCGTAGCAGCCACATGCTGCACCAACGCACATGATACCGGGAATGCCCAAATTCAAATGACCTGCTTTTTCATTAATGGTTTCGCCGGTAGAGCCCAGCAACAGAGACATACCCAAGCGAATTGCACTTATAAGAAAGGCTATCATTATACATTCTCCTTTCTGTTCTTGCGTGTAACCACGCGATACTGCAGAAAGAACTCACAACCGATGATGAACAGCAGGATGATGCCGATTACAATGTCGGATATAGAGCTGGAAATGCGGAAATCTGTGGATACTTGCTGAGCTCCTTGATCCAGGAAAACCAGCAGGAAAGAGGTTAAAACCATATAAAATGGGTTGAATTTACCAAGCCACGATACCATAATGGCAGTAAAACCACGACCGCCAACAGTAGTGGTGCTGATGGTGTGATTGGTTCCACCTACCAGCAAAAGACCAGCCAAACCGCAGATTGCACCGGAAAGCAGCATAGTGCGAATGATGACTTTCTTTACGTTGATGCCGATATAACGGGCTGTATTTTCACTTTCGCCTACAACGGCAATTTCATAACCTTGTTTGCTGTATTTCAGATAGATATAGGCAAGCACGGTTACAACAGCCACAATAATCACATTCAGCAGATAGGCCTGGTTGCCGATGATCGGCAAACCGAATTGGGGCATGGGAGTCAGGACACCAGAACCATCTTTGACAAAAACCTTTAAGAAATAGTCAACCAACTGGGTTGCCACATAGTTCATCATTAAGGTAAACAAGGTTTCGTTGGTGTTCCAGTGTGCTTTAAAGATAGCCGGCAGTACAGCCCAAATCATACCGGCCAAAATACTGACAACAACCATTACCAGCAAGAGAAGAACGGGGTGCAGCACGCTGCCCAGGAACATCATCGTTGCCACGCAAGCCAGACCGCTGATCAGCACCTGACCTTCCGCGCCAATGTTCCAGAACTTCATTTTGAAGGCCGGAGTGACAGCCAGGGAAACGCATAGCAGCATAGCAACACCCTGGAGCATATTCCAAATGCGTCGGGTGGAGCCAAACACGCCGGACACCATTGCGCCATATACAGCGAAGGGGTCCTTCTTAGTTAGCAGGGTAATTAGAACGCCAGATAACAACAATGCAGCTAGCACAGCAATTGCGCGGACAAACAAGCGGTATTTCCAAGTGACGGAACCGGGATCACGCTTTACGATATGCAGCATAGGCGTATGCTTTTTCTCACTTTTCGCCATTTTGCGTGTCCTCCTCTTCCTGGGATTTGGTCATCAGAAGACCAATTTCGTCCTTGCGGGCGGTGCGGCCGTCCACGATACCGGCAATCCGGCCGGCGTTGATAACCATAATCCGGTCGCACAGTTCCAGCAGAACATCCAAATCTTCGCCTACAAAGATGACGGCAGTGCCGCGCTCTTTCTGCTGGTTCAAAAGGTTATATATGGTGTAAGATGCGTTTACATCCAAACCGCGAACAGGGTAGGCGGCCATCAGTACAGAGGGTGCGGCTGCAATCTCACGACCAACCAGAACTTTCTGCACATTACCGCCGGAAAGATGGCGAACAGGTGTGCTGGCGCCGGGGGTTACCACCTGCAGGTCATGGATGATATGCTCAGCCAGATCCCGGGGTTCCCGACGGTGCAGGAACATGCCACGGCCTTTCCGGTAACTGCGGAGCATCATGTTGTCCACAATGTCCATATTACCCACCAGACCCATGCCCAGACGGTCTTCGGGAACAAAGGACAACCGCACACCCAAATCACGGATTTGAATGGGGGTTTTGTTCCGCAGGTCGTCTATCTGTCCGGTCTTGGGATTGTGATAGAGAATGTCGCCACCGGTCAAATGGTGCAGACCGGCAATGGATTCCAAAAGCTCGCGCTGACCGGAACCGGCAATGCCCGCAATGCCTAAGATTTCACCGGCACGGGCGGTAAAGGAAATATCGTCCAAAATCGTATTGCCCAGCGCGTCCACAGAAGAAATGTGCTCGACTTCCAGACGGTCTGCAACATTCTGCGGTTCGGAGCGCTGGATATTCAAATCCATTTTCTGGCCAACCATCATTTCGGTCAGTTGGCTTTCGTTGGTTTCGGCGGTGTTCACCGTGCCGATATACTCGCCCTTGCGCAGAACGGTTACCCGGTCAGACAAACTCAAAACCTCGTGCAATTTGTGGGTGATGATGATAATGCTCTTGCCATCGTCCCGCATACGCCGCAGAACCGCAAACAGCTTTTGGGTCTCCTGAGGGGTCAGAACGGCGGTAGGCTCGTCCAAAATCAGAATGTCGGCGCCCCGGTAAAGGACCTTGATGATTTCAACGGTCTGCTTTTCGGAAACGGACATGTTGTAAATTTTCTTTTTGGGGTCGATTTCAAAGCCGTATTTGTGGCAGATTTCGTCTACCTTTTCCTCGGCAGTCTTCAGGTTGTACTTATCCTGTTCTTCCAGACCCAGAATGATGTTTTCCGTTGCGCTGAACAGGTCAACCAACTTGAAATGCTGGTGAATCATACCGATTTTGTAGTCAAACGCATCTTTGGGAGAGGCGATGGTTACCTCCTCGCCGTTAATAAAAA
Source organism: Faecousia sp. (assembly GCA_045657385.1). Taxonomy (GTDB): domain Bacteria; phylum Bacillota; class Clostridia; order Oscillospirales; family Oscillospiraceae; genus Faecousia. Next base: position 4,295 of record JAZOSY010000103.1, read on the forward strand.
TACGGCCTTCGTCCGGGAAGTAAATACCCGCAACCATATTCATCAAAGTGGTTTTTCCGGAACCGTTTTCGCCCAAAATGGCCAAAATTTCGCCTTGGTATACCTCCAGGTCGCAGTTCTTATTTGCAACTACGCGACCAAAGGTTTTGGTAATACCGCGACATTCCAGCGCGATTGGTTTAGCCATAGTTATCCCTCCGCAATTCGTATTTGTACCTGATAAAAGCAAAGCCGAACGCCTTTCCCTTTATCAGATATAAATAACCAAGTATGGGACAGAGCCTTTCGGCCCTGTCCCATATGAATGAATCGAACTGATTAGAACTTTTCGTTCAGGCAGGTGATGCCGTCGATCTTCAGATCGAAGTAAGGAGCAGACTGAGTCTTGGACTCCTCAAAAATGCCGTTCACAACATTGTCGCCGGTAACAGCTGCGCCGCCAACGGTGAAGTTCTTGGTGTCGAACACCTTAACGGTGCCGTTCTTCAGGCCTTCAACAGCGGTCTTCAGAGCGTCCAGAGTGCCTTCAGCAGCAACATCCTGGTTGATGCCGGTCAGCACAACAGAACCTTCGTTGATGCCGCCGCACCAGTCGGTGTCGATGGTAGCACCGGTGTTAACGCACTTGATGATATAAGCAAAGTAAGGAGCCCAGTTGATACGGGAAGAGACGATGAAGGTCTCGGGGCAGGACTCATAGGTAGCACCGTTGTAAGAAACGTTGGGAACGCCAGCGTTCTCGCAAGCGCCGGGAGCGCCCATGGAGTCAGCGTGCTGAGAAATCAGAACGCACTTTCTTGCGATCAGAGCTTCAGCAGCGTTCTGCTCTTCGATAGCGTCATACCAGGAGCCGGTGAACTGTACATCCATGGTAACAGTGGGACATACGGACTTAGCGCCCAGATAGAAGGAAGAGTAACCGGAGATAACTTCAGCGTAGGTGAATGCGCCAACATAGCCCATCTTAGCCTGGTCAGCAGTAATGTCGCCGGCCTCGATCATCTCGTTCAGCTTCATACCTGCAGCGATACCTGCCAGGTAACGGCCTTCGTAGATGGAAGCAAAAGCGTTGTGGTAGTTAGCAACACCTTCCAGGTGAGCCTTGTAACCGGTAGCGTGGCAGAACTGAACATCGGGGAATTCCTTAGCAGCCTGCAGCATGAAGTCTTCGTGACCGAAGGAGTTAGCGAAGACGATGTCACAGCCCTGGTCTACCAGGTCAGCAGCAGCTTCGTAGCACTCTTTGCCTTCGGGAACATTGGTCTTGATGATGTACTGAGACTCAGTCAGACCCAGAGCCTTGATGGCTTCGTCAGCAGCATCCAGGAAGTTCTTGTCGTAGGTGGACTTTTCGTCGTGCAGGCAGATGAAACCGATCTTGAAATCAGCCTTTACTTCGAAATCCTTGGTGATTTCCTTTGCGGGCAGGGGAGATTCGGACATGCCCTTAGTCTCGTTACCTTTTTTGCCACAAGCGGCCATGGAAACAACCATCAGAACCACAAGCAGCAGTGCGAATAACTTTTTCATTGTGTTTTCCTCCATTTTTTTGTTTTTTACTATATTTACCGGATTCCGAAAGCACCTGAGGAGGTTTTTCGGAAGGCGATATGGTAAATGAAATAAAAAAGACCCGATAATGAAACTATTTCATTACATATCAGGCGAAATAAAAAAGGCAGAATGCAAATGCAAACTGCCAGCAACCCCATAATGAGGTAAAAACCAATAGTCGCAACTTAAGGGGCGTTGCGGTAGAAACATTTGGGCCCAACGCTTACGCGCTACTCCAAAACTATACTGGCAATCCTATGAAATTTACGACATTATAATAGCACATTTTGACCGTTGTTGTCAACCGATTTCCACTCATTTGACGTTTTTTGTGACAAAAGAGGAAAGAGTCGTTTTTCCTGTGTTTTCCCTATAACAAATGCACAAAAGAAGATGATTTTCGCAATTTGTGTTGCAAAGAGGCGGTGGAGTTGTTATAATGCAGGTATAGAAAAAAGAAAGAGGCGTGGCGTTATGAACTGTTTGGAAGCAAGAATTGCCAAAGATGGCGTGGTAAAAGAGGGAAATGTGCTGAAGGTGGACAGCTTCCTGAACCACCAAATGGATATTGACCTGATGAACGAAATAGGCAAGGAGTTTTATGCGCGTTTCAAGGACAAGCCCATCAATAAGGTGCTGACCATTGAAGCCTCCGGCATCGCGATTGCTTATGCAGTTGCCCAGCAATTCCGCGTACCGCTGGTGTTTGCGAAGAAATCCAAGAGCATCAACATCGCCGGTGATACTTACGTGGCAGAGGTGGAATCCTTCACCCACAAAAACAGAAACACCGTTGTGGTCTCCAAGCAATTTTTGTCCTCGGAGGACCATGTGCTGATTGTAGATGACTTTTTGGCCAACGGTTGCGCGTTGCAGGGGCTTATCTCCATCGTGGACCAGGCCGGTGGCACCGTTGAAGGCATCGGCATCGCAGTTGAAAAGGGCTTCCAGGTGGGCGGCCAGATCATTCGGAATCTGGGCTATCATTTGGAATCTCTTGCCATCGTGGAATCTATGGACCACGAAACCGGCGAAATTGTATTTAGAGAGCAGTAATCGTAAAATGTGGCAGGCACGAAAGTGCCTGCCTTTTATTTTGTCTGCCGTTGTCGAAATTTCTTGAAAAAGGTCGAAAAATCTGGTAAAATATGGGAAAATAAAGCGCTATCAGCGGATACTCCAAGGAGAGCATGAATGAAACGCTTACTGATTCGAATTTTAGCACTTCTGTTGGTCGTGAGCTTGTGTGCCTGTGCGCGACAAACCGTTTCGGTTGTGGAAAATACCACTTTGGAAACAGAGGAATCGGTTTTCGTGGAAATAGAAGACAGCCAGCAGGAAATTACCGATAAAACTAAAGAAGAAATTCCAGAGGAAATCTTGCCTCCGGAGCCGGCCGACGAGGAATTTGTCCTGATTGCAGACTATATCCCCACCGCAAAGCTGGAGATTGCCTACGCAACGGAAAACAATTTTACCGGCCAAAAAATCTATACATTTTCCGAAACCTACCTGCGCTACGGCACAGTAAAAAAACTGTTGCAGGCCAGCCAAGAATTGGAAAAGAGTGGTATGGGCCTGATTGTTTGGGATGCCTTCCGCCCCATTTCCGCCCAGGCTAAGCTGTGGGAAATTCGCCCCAATGCCAGATACGTGTCCAATCCCGTGACCGGCAGGCGTACCCATAGTCGGGGCAACACGGTGGACGTGACATTGTATGACCTGACCACTGGCGAGAAGCTACCCGTACCCACCGAGTACGATAACTTCACAAAACTGGCCGACCGTGATTACAGCGACTGCGATGAAATGGCCGCGGCCAATGCCCTTTTGCTGGAGCAAATTATGGAGCAGTGTGGCTTTACACCCTACGAAGAGGAGTGGTGGCACTTTACCGATACGGTGGACTACCCCGTTGACGAGCAGTTTGACCCCGGCATGTTGCTGTGGACACCCAATTGCAAAGAATTTATCAGTATGCGCGATGGAAGCGGTAATATAATCGCCGAAATTCCCAAAGGCGCAACCCTGCACCTGAAAAGTTGGACGGGCAAAATGGTCAAGGTCAGTTACGGCGACCTGGAGGGCTATGTGTCAAGCGACTATATTATGCCATTCGATGAAGATTACCTGACAAAAAGTCTGGACATCGTAGCGCCCACAAGCACATATACCTACAGCCAAATGGTGACGGATATGGCAACACTGCAGGCAAAATACCCCGGTGTGGTAACTATTTCTTCCATCGGCACTTCTGAGCTGGGCTTGGATATCCCGGTTATGTTGCTGGGTGACCCCAATGCGCCCTATCAGGTGCTTCTGCAGGGCGCGATTCACGGTCGAGAGCATATGACCGCCTGGTTACTGATGGCGATGGCCGATTACTGGCTGGACAACAGCTTGTTCTCCTATGGAAAAGTGTGCTACCACATCATTCCTATGGCCAACCCCGACGGTGTGGCGATTTCCCAAACACAAACCTTGGACGAAGCCCAGCAGGAAATCTACCTGAGCGACTTTGCCTATGGCTTTACCACCCAAAGCGAGAGCGACTACGCGCGCTATTGGAAGGCCAACGGCCTTGGCGTGGACATCAACAGAAACTTCCCCAGCGGTTGGGAGACCATCAACACCCGTTTGCTACCGTCTTCTGAGGGTTTTCAGGGTTTAGAACCGTTCTCCACTGCGGAAGCCGCCGCCTTGCGGGACTACACCTTGCAGTATGCCTTCGATGCTACGCTGAACTACCACGCATTCGGTAGCCTGATTTACTATGAATACGGCGATAAAGAGCCGGTGAACAGCCAGTCCAGATCCCTGGCCAGCGCGGTCAAACGGGCAACCGGCTACCCCTTGGTGGGCAGTTCCGGCGTGGCGGCCGCCGGCTATAAAGATTGGGTTATGGACGAGTTAGGGATCCCCTCTATAACGGTTGAGATCGGTGTGACCAGCCCACCGCTGGCCTACCGGGAGATTTATAGCGTGTTCGCCCGAAACCTCGGCGCCTTGCCATCTGTAGCCATGTGGCTGCAAAGACAATAAAATAAAAGCGCACGTCAGACCCATAATCTGATGTGCGCTTTTTTGTTATTTCTACCAGTCATTGCCAGGAGCGTAGCGACGTGACAATCCGCCTTTTTCCAGCACAAGAAGGCTGAATACAGGGGCACAAGGACTTGTTTGCATTTTTGCCTTTCGCCTAAAGGCAAAAATTAAGGTAGCCGCCAGTTTGCGAACTGGCGTCAGCAACTGTCCACCGGACTGTTGCATTTATGATTTTCAAGTCCTGGGTCTGCAAAGAAAAACAGCGATAGCATTTGCTATCGCTGTTTTTCTG
>JAZOSY010000104.1:0-5504 GCA_045657385.1 Faecousia sp.
GGTTCCTTGGGGAAGATCGGTGTTCCCTCCGGCACCGCCCAAATATCACCTGTGAAGCGGAATGTGGACAGGTACTCCAAGAACTCCTCGCTGAACAATTTTCTACCGCGGAGGTATTCAATATCTTCCTTTGTGAAACGAAGATCCTTGATGTATTCAATGATCTGTTCCAGGCCGGCAGCAATTGCAAAGCCGCCGCCATCGGGGCACTGACGGAAGAATACATCGAAATAGCAGATACGATCCTTATAACCCTTTTCGAAGTAGCCGTTGCCCATTGTAAGCTCATAAAAATCGCAAAGCATTGTCAAATTCAGTTTTTCATGTGCAGCCATAATTGTACCTCACATTCATGATAATAAAATCATTATAGGACAAATTACATTGAATTGCAACACTTTTTATTGACATATCCAGAAAGAGGGACTATATTTGTGTTATTAAAAAGGAGGTGTTTTCGAATGGAAATCACAGTTGGAATGAAAGGCGAAGCAACAACTATTGTCGAGCGTGAAGATACCGCTGCTGAAATCGGATCCGGCTTACTTCTTGTTTACGCTACCCCATGTATGGTCGCACTGATGGAAGGAGCTGCCTGCGAAGCAATTGCAGCCGCACTGAGTGAAGAAAAATCTTCCGTCGGCACTGCGCTGAACATTTCCCACATCTCAGCCACACCTGTCGGATTGGAGGTCCGCGCCGAGGCAGTGGTTACAAAGGTAGAAGGCAACACCGTTTACTTTGATGTAGCTGCGTACGACGAAAAAGGCAAGATTGGCGAGGGTACCCACACCCGAGTTGTGGTAACCGCGCAAAGATTCCTGGACAAAGCTTATTCAAAAGTCTAAAACAATAGAAAGAAGGAGAAATTATGGGTAAAATAAAGGATTTCCTGAAACGGAAAAATATTATTTTTTCTGGTAAGCGTTACGGCATTGATGCATTGGGAGCAATGGCACAAGGCTTGTTCTGCACACTCCTTGTTGGCACGATTCTCAATACGATTGGACAGCAATTTCACATTGATTTTCTTAACAGGGTTATTGTTACAATAACCAGTCCAGATAAGGAAAATGTAATCACCTACACAATAGGCGGATTGGCTTCTGCACTGGTTGGCCCCGGCATAGCCGTGGCTATCGGTTTTGCTCTGGCTTGTCCCCCCCTTGTTCTGTTTTCGCTGATTCCTGTTGGTTTTGCGGCAAATGCAATTGGCGGTGCCGGTGGTCCTTTGGCCGTTTATTTTGTTGCAATTATTGCATCGGAATGTGGCAAATTGGTTTCTAAGGAAACGAAAATTGACATCTTAGTGACGCCAATTGTAACAATTCTATCGGGCATTGGCCTGGCAAGTCTAATCGCCGCGCCTATCGGTGCTGCAGCCATGGCTGTTGGTAACGCAGTTATGCTTGCAACTGTACTTCAGCCCTTCTTTATGGGTATTCTTGTGTCCGTGATTATTGGTATCGCTCTAACTCTTCCCATCAGCTCTGCCGCAATTTGCATTGGCCTCGGTCTTACAGGTCTTGCCGGCGGTGCTGCCGTTGCTGGCTGCTGCGCGCATATGATCGGCTTTGCGGTTATGAGCTTCAGAGAGAACCGCTGGGGCGGCTTGGTCGCACAAGGCATCGGCACAAGTATGCTGCAAATGCCTAACCTCGTCAAGAACCCTCGCTGCTGGATCCCCCCTATTGTTGCATCGGCCATTACCGGTCCTCTGGCAACCTGTTTATTTAAGTTCCAAATGAATGGCGCGCCTGTTTCTTCCGGTATGGGCACCTGCGGTCTTGTTGGTCAAATCGGTGTGTACACCGGTTGGGTCAACGACATCGCCGCCGGCACCAAATCCGCCATTACGGCTATGGATTGGGTTGGCATGATTCTGATCTGCTTCATTCTGCCGGCAATTATCAGCTTGCTGGTATGCGAGCTACTTAGAAAATGGAACTGGATTAAGCCGGGTGATTTAAAACTCGACTTATAAATTGCAGCATATTTTAATATTAAAAGTAGCCACCTTAGCCGGGTGGCTACTTTTATTTATTCTGAAATTCAATTAATGGCTCCTTTATGAGCGGATATGCGACTAATTTACTGCCATCCAAATCTTCCTTATGCATATCAACTGCGTTTATTTGGTTGTTTCCGTAGGTGGTGTAGTAGTAGATTCCACGGTCAGTATTACAGCAGGAGCTATATACCGTTATTTCATAAAGTCCGCTGTCTAGTTGCACACAACCTCTTTGCATTTCTACCGACTTCAGAATGTGGAAAAATTGCATGACACTTTCTTGTTCGGAATCCTCGGATACAGAATTCATTTTTACAAATGTGGCTCTTATAAAGCGCGACATTGATGACGCATCACCCGGCAGGCCCATTGCACCCATGCCTCGGGAATACCGCTTTAATTCCAGTTCCTTGTTCTCACCGAAAATAGTGTTTTCCGGATCACCATTTGATAAGTGCATATAATTATTTAGGTTAAAGATATGGTAATCAAATGTGGGGTTGTTTGTTAGCACGCCTACCGGGTTATTATAGATTTTGATTCCCGATTTCACCGATTCAAGCGTTATTGCACGTTGCTTGTCTGAAATCATCCAATGAAGTGGTGTCAACGGCAACTCAGCGCTGAAAGATTCGTTCAGAAGGTTGATGCGTTTTAGCAAGCGTTCAGCTTCCGACACCGTGGCGCATTGTCCTAGAATCCACGGAATTAACTCATAAGGCGCCACATTGTCTTTATCCGGACAGCTACATTCATACCATGCGTTTTCAGGAAAGTTCAATCCGGCCATACTAAGACCTACCTCATTTGTGGCATCATAGTACAGAGGATAACCGTCAGATATATATGCCATTCCGATTATAGCATAATGTCTTTCTATCTCCCCCATTTCCCGAAAGTGAAACGGATAATTTCTCGGTGTAATCGTTACTGTTTCCTTGTACGCATATTCCAAATCCAGATTCCTGCCAAAATAACAACATTTTGTTTTGTAATTGATTGCTGTACACATACTGCACCCTCCCTCATTGCTTACTATTCCCCCAATCTCACCGTTTCAGTACTCACAAAAAAGAAAAGCCATCCGTTGGGATGGCTTTTCTTTTATAAAATTGGATTTATGACTTGCTTTTGCTGACTGTTATACATCAAAACAACAATGTATCAACCTGACTCAAAAGCTGTGCCAATCTCTCTTTGCATCTTGCAATTTTCGCAGGACTGTCTGCCTCATCAGGACGACGAATCGCACAACGCAACATACGAGTATAACCAATAATCATTGCTTTTTCTACGACGCTTCTACACACCGCTTCATCCTCAGTGCCAAGATACATTTCAAGCGCATATCCCAGAACTTTTCCGCTGTTTCATGGGTATAGCCAAAGAAATTCATTGTGACCTGATGGTTATGTACTGATTATTTTTCCTATCATAGCACAAAAAAACTTGCTTGCAAGGTGGTCATCCATGTTCTGCGCTTTACCGGTTTAAGTAAAAAGCCGAGAAAGCATTCCGCTCTCTCGGCTTCCTTGTTTCAGTAGGTAGCTATTGAATTGTATCTAAGCGTTTTTGATCACTTCTTAGCTGCTCTTCTTCTATTGTACTTCTGGCAGAAGCGGCAGTAATCCACCTGACACAGCAGACCAACAGCATCTTCCTTGTACATCTGCAGACCAATGTCATACAACTGACGAAGATCCATACGGTACAGGGTTGCCATACCAAAGGGTACTTCATGGATCTGCAAGCCTCTTGCGATGGCCTCCTTATAGAACTTACCGCCAAATCCGTTGTAGAAGGAACGGCAGCCGCCCAAGTGCTTACGCAGATATGCAGTCTGTCTGAAGCCGTTCTCATCAATGTAAGCAACCAGCGCAGGATGCAGGAATTCCGCATCCGCCATATGCTCCAGGTAGTGCAAGAAGGTGTTGGAGCCGATGGTACAGCCCAGGAAGACCACAGAGCCGTTCAGATCCAATGCCTTCTGCATGGGAGAATTCTCGCTTGCGGGATCATCCAGCAAATCGTGGCCGGCCATACACTGCTCAGCCTTTGCGCCCATTGCGACCCATTCGTGGCTGACATGGCCGGAACGGAAAGAATCCGGCTTCTTCAGCATGGTCTTAGGCAGAACACCGGTGTTGATGGTCTTGTCTCTCAGGTGGCCGTCGGGACGGGTATCGTAAGGACGGAATGTTGTGGCCTTATTGATAGATCCTTCAAAGCCCAAATAAGGTCTGGAGAATGCGGGTGCCATAAATGTGCCTGTGGGGCCGAGGGCAGCCTTCAGAGCATCAATCATCGCGTCTGCACCGTTCTCCAAGTAACCCAAGCCGGACAGCGAGGAGTGAACCAAAAGGGTGTCACCCTCCTTAACGCCTAACGCCTTAAGCGCCTCGGTCAAATCGTCAGATGTCAACTTATTTTCGATCTCTACAGACAGATAGCCGTACTGCGCCAACTTCAAAGCAGTGTGCAAATAAACCTTGACCGTACCATCACCGTAGAGCATATTTCTGTCCCATTCAACTTCGCGCACAACATCCTGGAAGGTGTTTTTGCCGTTCATTCTGGACAGAATGTCTGCATAGTCGCCGTAAGTAATGCTGCCGGGCAGGCCGAATCGCTTGTCATCAGGAACATTTACCAGATCATGCGCGAATCCCCGTTCAGCCCGGTCAAAGACAAAGTTAGCGGCATAATCGTACCACGCACGAGAAACATTGACCTCAGGGTTTTCGGTCTCGGGAATTACGATCTGCTTGCATGCTTCCTCGATTTCGGGAATATCAGCATAAATCTTCAGGCCGCGAATCTTGGTGCATTCGCGCTCGCGGATAAAGTCCATACGAGCAGCCAAATCTGTGCCACCGCGAACACGAACCTTTGCCGCTTTCTGCAACGCTTCATTGGCCCGTTCTACAGCCTTGGGAAGCAGTTCACGAATTTCATCTGCGGTTGTAAGAGCAAGGCTACGGATCAAATCACCGATAACAGACAGAGGCTCTAAGGATCCATCTACATCCAAAGTAGATTCATTTTGGGAAGAGTGGTGGTGATAACCTTGACGGCAATGGCGCAGCCAAACGGTAGGCAGACCCACAGAAGCGTCGCTCATAAAGTTATCGTCGCCGTAGAAGTTATCAAGATCAACATATGTATACTCAGGATACACTTCGCTGAAACGATCGATTGCAGTACGCATCAACACATTGCCGACGAATCCGGGCAAATCGGGTGCTTCACAAACAAGAATTTCCTTGCACCAGGTTTTATCCGTTGCGGAGGCAATACCGTCTGTATTCACAGCGCCAATACAACGCTTGGACAAGTCACCGCCATAGGTCTCAGACACGGCAGACATACCGTACATTTCAGAAGCAAAAACAAGGCGAATGCCGTACTTCAGTTTGATCTTGCCCTCGTCCTGCATCTTCTTCAGGGACTTAAGAATTGCGATAGAGCCGATAACACCATTGGAGTTATCGTC
>JAZOSY010000105.1:0-6148 GCA_045657385.1 Faecousia sp.
TGGGCAACAAACTCGTCCACCTCGTCGGTGAGCATCAGCACATCGTAGCCCTTTTCGTCCAGCAGCTTGACCTGGGGCATTTTGGAAAGTCTGTCGGTATTCTCGCCGCAGATGTAATAGATCTTCTGCTGACCATCCGCCATAGCGTCTGCGTACTCCTGCAGGGTGACCAGCTTGCCTTGCTTATGGCTGTAGAACAGCAAAAGGTCTTGGGTGGCCTCCTTGTGTGCGCCGTAATCGGTGACAACGCCCAGTTTCAGTTGGCGGCCGAATGCGGCAAAGAACTTCTCGTAGGATTCCCGGTCATTGTCCAGCATATTTTTCAGTTCGCCCTTGATCTTCTTTTCGATGTTCCGGGCAATGATGGTCAGCTGCCGGTTGTGCTGGAGCATTTCACGGCTGATGTTCAAGGAGAGGTCTTGGCTGTCCACCACACCCCGGACAAACTGGAAGTGCTCAGGCACCAAGTCCTCGCAGCTATCCATAATCATCACGCCGGAGCTGTACAGCTGCAGGCCGCGCTTAAAGTCCTTGGAATAGAAATCAAAGGGCGCACGGGCAGGGATATACAGCAGGGACTTATAGGACACCGTGCCCTCTGCGCTGGAGTGAATGGTGCGCAAAGGCTGGGTATAGTCCATAAACTTTTCCCGATAGAATTGGTGATATTCCTCGTCGGTCACATCCTTCTTGGCACGCTGCCACAAAGGGATCATGGAGTTGAGGGTGTCTTCCTCCATATAGCTTTCATACTCGGGCTTATCCTCGGGGGAGCCCTCTTTCTTCCGGGATTTGCTCACCTCCATACGAATGGGGTAGCGGATATAGTCGGAGTACTTTTTCACCAGCTGGCGGACTTCATATTCTTCCAGGAACTGGGAGAAGGTGTCCTCCTCGGTATCGTCCTTCAGCTCCATAATGACATCGGTGCCGGGAGTTGCCCGTTCGGCTTCTGTGATCGTGTAGCCCTCAGCGCCGTCGGACACCCATTTCCAAGCGGTTTCCTCGCCGTATTTCTTGGAGATCACGGTCACCTTCTTGGCAACCATAAAGGATGCATAGAAGCCAACGCCGAACTGGCCGATGATGTCGATGTCCTCGTTTTTCTCCATCTGCTGCTTAAAGCCCAAAGAGCCGGACTTGCAGATCGTACCCAGGTTTTCTTCCATTTCATCCTTATTCATACCGATGCCGTTGTCGGATACGGTCAAAATGCCGGCATCTTTATCTCTTTTGATGGTAATGGCAAACTGCTCCCGGTTGATGCCCACCTTGTCGTCGGTCAGGGCGGTGTAGGCCAGCTTGTCGATAGCGTCGGACGCGTTGGACAGAATTTCCCGGAGGAAAATTTCCTTGTGAGTATAAATGGAGTTGATCATCAGGTCCAGCAAGCGCCGGGACTCTGCTTTGAACTGTTTCTTCGCCATAGCGGTCTCTCCTTTTGTTTTCATTGGTTAGCACTCTTTTTGTATGAGTGCTAAAATTATACCACACCTGCGAAAAAATGCAACCCTCCGGTATAAAATTCTTTGATTGTTTACAATTATCCGGCCAATACAGGGCAAGACCCCTTGATTATTTTCTATTTTTTGCTAGAATTATAATGAATGATTATGTGCTTATGAAAGGATAACAAGATGATTACTGTTAATAACTTAGGTATTCAGTTTGGCGGACAATGGCTGTTCCAGCACGTGGATCTGCAGTTTTTGCCCGGCAACTGCTACGGCATTATCGGCGCCAACGGCGCAGGCAAGTCCACGTTCCTGCGGATGCTGTTCGGTGAGTTGGAGTCCACCACCGGCTCTGTGACCATCGCCGCCGACCAGCGTGTTTCTGTTCTGAAGCAGAACCAGAACGCCTACGACGAATTCACCATTATGGACACGGTGATTATGGGCAACCAGCGTCTTTACGACATTATGAAAGAAAAGGACGCCATCTACGAAAAGCCCGATTTTACCGACGAAGACGGCATTCGCGCCTCCGAGCTGGAGATGGAATTTGCCGAGATGAACGGCTGGGAAGCAGAGAGTGACGCCTCCCGTATTCTGCAGGGTCTTAACATTCCCACTGAGATGCACTACGACATTATGGGCGACACTGACCCCCGTCTGAAAGTGAAAGTTCTGCTTGCCCAGGCCCTGTTTGGCAACCCCGACATCATTATGCTGGACGAGCCTACCAACAACCTGGACATCGAAGCCATCAACTGGCTGGAAGACTTCCTTCTGGACTTCCCCGGCATGGTCATCGCCGTTTCCCACGACCGCCACTTCTTAAACACCGTCTGCACCCACACCGTGGATATTGACTACGGCAAAATCAAGATGTACGTGGGTAACTACGATTTCTGGTACGAATCTTCTCAGATGGTGCAGGCTATGATCCGCAACAAGAACAAGAAGAACCAGGAAAAGATCGAAGAACTGCAACTGTTCATTCAGCGCTTCTCCGCCAACAAGTCCAAGGCCAAGCAGGCTACCGCCCGCAGAAAGCTGCTGGACAAGCTGACCGTTGAGGAAATGCCCTGCTCCACCCGTCGGTATCCCTTTGTTGGCTTTATGCCCGAGCGGGAATTGGGCAAGGACATTCTGACGGTCAAAGACGTTTCTGTGACCGTTGACGGCGTGAAGCTTCTGGACAATGTGTACTTCTCCGTGGGCAGAACCGACAAGATCGCCTTCGTCGGTGAAAACGAACTGGCACAGACCGCATTGTTTAAGGTGCTGATGGGCGAGCTGGAGCCGGACGAAGGCTCTGTGAAGTGGGGCGTTTCCACTGTCCGGGATTACCTGCCCAAGGACAACACCGCCTACTTTGAGGGCAATAAAATGGAACTGGTAGACTGGCTGCGCCAGTATTCCGCCAAGAAAGATGACGTTTACCTGCGGGGCTTCCTGGGTCGGATGCTGTTCTCCGGTGAAGAAGTGTTTAAGAGCGTGGAAGTCCTCTCCGGTGGTGAAAAAGTGCGGTGTATGCTCTCTAAAATGATGCTCAGCGGCGCCAATGTGGTGCTGCTTGACCAGCCCACCAACCACCTGGATATGGAATCCATTCAGGCGGTGAACAAAGGCCTGGAGGCCTTTACCGGCGTTGTGCTTTTGGCTTCCCACGACCACGAAATGCTTTCTTCCACCTGTAACCGCGTGATCGCATTCCAGCCCGACGGCACCATCGTTGACCGCTACGGCACCTACGATGAGTATCTGGAGTGGCTGGCTCAACAGAAGGAGAAATAATATGGAAAAGATTCTTGATATTATCACCGCCAAAATGCAGGCCGCCTTTGAAAGCGCCGGTTATGACGCAGCCTTTGGCCGCGTGACCGTGTCCAATCGGCCTGACCTGTGCGAATATCAGTGCAACGGTGCTCTTTCTGCCGCCAAGCAGTACAAGTGCGCCCCCATCGCCATCGCCAATGCGGTTGCGGAGAAGTTGGATAAGGCTGATTTTTCTATGTGTGAGGCCGTTATGCCCGGCTTCATCAACCTCAAACTGTCCGACGCTTTCGTTCAGAATTACTTGGAGGAAATGCGCACCAGCCCCGACTTCGGCGTGCAGAAGATCGGTGAAGGCAAGACCATCGTTGTGGACTACGGCGGCGCCAACGTAGCAAAGCCTCTGCACATCGGTCACCTGCGTCCTGCCATCATCGGTGAAAGCCTGAAGCGGCTCCACAAGTTCCTGGGCTACAACACCATCGGTGATGTGCATCTGGGTGACTGGGGTCTGCAGATGGGTCTGATCATTGCAGAGCTGCAGGAGCGCGAGCCGGGTCTTCCCTACTTTGACGAGAGCTTTACCGGCGAATATCCCGAAGTTGCACCTTTCACCGTGGACGAGCTGGAGGAGATCTACCCCACCGCATCCGCCAAGAAGGCTGACCCTGAGTTCTCTCACAAGGCGCATCAGGCCACCTTCGAGCTGCAGCAGGGTCGCCGTGGTTATCGGGCGCTGTGGCAGCACATTATGAATGTTTCCTTGGCTGACCTGAAGCGCAACTACGATAATCTGGATGTTTACTTTGAAAAGTGGCTGGGTGAAAGCGACGCTGATCCTTACATCCCCGATATGGTCGCGGATATGAAGGCCAAGGGCGTGGCCGTGCTGTCCAACGGCGCGTGGGTCATTCCTGTTGCCGAAGAGGATGACAAGAACGAGATTCCGCCCTGTATCCTCATCAAGTCCGACGGCTCTGCCATCTATGCCACCACCGATTTGGCCACTATGGTTCAGCGTATGCAGGACTGGGCTCCTGACAAGATGCTTTATGTTACCGACAAGCGGCAGAATCTGCACTTTGATCAGGTGTTCCGCGCCGCTCGCAAGGCCGGCATTGTAAATGCAGAAACCGAGTTGGAGCATGTGGGCCACGGCACTATGAACGGTGCTGACGGCAAGCCTTTCAAGACCCGTGACGGTGGCGTTCTGCGTCTGCAGACCCTGATCGCCGATATGACCAACTTCGTCCGGGCAAAGGTAGTGGAAAACCAGATCGTCGCCGCAGACGAGGTGGAGGAGACCACCGCCAAGATTGCTATGGCCGCGCTGAAATACGGCGATTTGAGCAATCAGCCCACCAAGGACTACAACTTCGATATGGAGCGCTTTGCCGCATTCGAGGGCAACACCGGTCCTTACATTCTCTACACCATCGTCCGCATCAAATCCATTTTGTCCAAGTACGGCGCTTGGGAGCATCTGCCTATGCAAGTGCCGGCTAACATCTACGCCAAGGACTTGATGCTGACGCTGACCAAGGCAGGCCCTGCTTTGGAGAATGCCCTGAAGACATCTTCTCCCAATGTGATTTGCGCCTATATCTACGAACTGGCGGGCGCGGTCAACAAGTTCTATCACGAAACCCGGATTCTCACCGAAGAGAACAAGGAACTGCAGGCAGGCTACATCAGTCTGATTGGCCTTGCAAAAACCGTTTTGGAGTCCTGCATCCACATCCTGGGCTTCTCTGCCCCGGAAAAAATGTAATAAAAAGCCGGCTTGGATTCCAAGCCGGGTTTCTTATTTGAATCGTCGTGCGTAGCCACATCGGCGGCAAAGGGGTTCTACCGCCTGTTTGTTGGAAAAACCGTCGTAGATGGCTTTCGCCCGGGGGCTGGCCAGAATTTCTTCCATTTCTTGGGTGAAGATGTTGCCCAAGGTGAGGTCACCCTCGTGGTCTAAACAGCAAGGCACAACGCTACCGTCACAGAGGACACCCAGTTGGTCCCGGAGGCCGTAACAGAATACCGTTTCTCCGCCTTCTTCCGCCTGCAAATCCGGCCAGTCAAACTTTTCGCCGTGTTCCAGATAGACCCCGTCTGCAATGCGAATACCTTGGCGCATCTGCACCCACTGGCCGGAAAAATGCTCTTTCATATACTTAAGAATCTCTTGGTTCTTTTCTTCTGCGCCACCCTGATTCCAAAGGCGGTAGACCACCAATTTCGCGCCGTTCGCGGCCTTGCCGAAGGCAAAGCAATCGTCCAAATACTGCCCGAAGTCCATTTGCAGGTCATTGGCCTCAAAGGCGTGGAGAGAAACATTCACCTTGTGCAGAGCCGGAGCAGTTAATAGCATCTCCTGTTGACGAGCAAGGAGCGTGCCGTTTGTGGTGAGAATGACTTTGAAGCCATACTCCCCTGCCAAATTCAGGAATTCTTCCAGCTGGGGGTGGCACAGGGGTTCGCCCATAATATGGAAATACAGAAAGTCCGTGTAGGGGCGCAGCTTGGGAAGCAGGTTTGCAAAGGCCTCCGCCGTCATACGTCCGGGTGCGCGTTTTGTGCCGGGACAAAAGGCGCAATGGAGATTACAAAGATTGGAAATTTCTACATAAATTTTCCGAAAACGCATGATAGCACCCCCTTTTGGGCAGATTATATCACATAAATTCCCGGTTGCCAATGGAATTGATTATTTTTTCCGGTTCTTACAAAAAGTAGTTGCAAAATGGCTTTTCTCGTGCTATAATACCCCGTGTGTCCGGCGCCGGACTACCTATATTGGGATGTCGCCAAGCGGTAAGGCACCAGACTTTGACTCTGGCATTCGTAGGTTCAAATCCTGCCATCCCAGCCATATGATCCGCTAGCTCAGCTGGCAGAGCAACTGCCTTTTAAGCAGTGGGTCCGGAGTTCGAATC
>JAZOSY010000106.1:0-2175 GCA_045657385.1 Faecousia sp.
AATCTGCTGCAAATACTGCTGGGCTTCATCTTCCCCGTGACCAATGACGGCAACCGGTTGCTCCGTTGCGGTTGGGCTCATGTTTGGAATCCCTTACTTTCTTTCATTCGATTTCTAAGCTTCATCAGGTCATCATCGGAACTGACCTGACGGTTTTGGGCCTCGTAGATGATAATTTTTACGCAATCACGCAAGGCATTTTCGTTCACAGGCCCGGATTGGGCCTGGCAAATGCCTGCCAAATGGGAGGCTTCTTCCGGGGTGATGTCCTCCAGTACACCCAAGGACACTTCCATACCGTGGCTATGCCGTTTCTTTGCCTGCGCAAAAACCCGACCCAGGAGGCTTACAGAGAATTGCTGTTCACCCAGATCGCCACACGCATTCAACAGTGCAGGCTCCCGGAGGATTTGGGCAATCACCACTTCCTCCGCCCGGGCGGACTTCATATTGTCATAGCGGATAGACCGCTCCTTGGGCTGCAGGTTGCGCATAGGCTCAAGGTCAATCTTCTCCTGCTTCTTTTTTTCTGCTTCGGTACGACGTTTATAAGCCTTGCCGATTTCCAGCTTCATCGATTCGTAGCTAATCTTACCGGCCTCGGCAATTCGATGGCCGTAAACTTCCCGTTTCACGGCACTGCCCAAAGTGGAAATCAGCTCCGCAGCCTCGTGGATAAACTGAATCCGCTGTTCATCAATTGCCAGATCGAATTTCTTGGCGATCCCATTCAACTGATACTCCACACGGTCGGAGGAGTCACCCAGCAGAATGCGGAATTTATCTGCGCCGAATTTCTGTAGATAATCGTCCGGGTCCATATCTCCGGGGATTTGCAGGACTTTTACCTTAATGCCGGCCTTTTCCAAAATGGGAATGGCGCGTTTTGTGGCTTTCTGTCCGGCGGCATCGCCGTCATAGAGCAAAATCACCTGTTCGGTATAACGGCCGATCAGGGTCGCCTGCTCATCTGTCAGGCTGGTGCCTAAGGAGGCTACCGCATTGTCAAAGCCATACTGGTGCATGGTGACCACATCGATATTGCCTTCCACCAAAATCAGGTTTGTTTGCTTGGTTTTCTTTGCCAGATTGATACCAAAAAGGTTTTTACGCTTGTTGAAAATCACCGTATCATTGGAGTTTAAGTACTTGGGCTTGGAATCGTCCAGTACACGACCGCCAAAACCCACCACATTCCCTCGCACATCGATGATGGGGAACATCAGGCGATTACGGAAACGGTCATAAACGCGGCCGTTTTTCTCACCGGCCAAGTCGGCCGCCACCAGTTCCTGGTCAGTGTAACCCTTTTTGCGCATAGCATCTACCAGTGCGTTCCAGGAGTTAGGCGCAAAGCCGATGCCGAACTGGGTGATGATATTTTTCGTCAGACCACGCTTTTGCGTATAGGCCAGGCACTCTGCGCCGGCCGGCGTATAAAGCTGGCTGTTAAAGAAACGGCCGGCCTCTTTCATCAAGGCCCACAGGCGCTCCTGGGTGCGATAACGGCTCTGGTACTGCTCGTCCTCCGGCACTTCCATACCGGCCCGTTTGGCCAACGAACGGACAGCATCCGGGTAGCTCAAGCCCTCCAGCTCCATCACAAAATTGATGGCGCCGCCGCCCTTATGGCAGCCGAAGCAGTAGTAGATGCCCTTATCCGGCGCAACGGAAAACGATGCGGTTTTCTCACCGTGGAAGGGGCAAAGGCCAAACATATTTGCGCCGGAGCGCTTCAAAACAACATGCTGCCCAACCACATCCTCAATGGGATTGCGAGCAATCAATTCATCGATAAAAGATTGGGGAAAAGCCATTTTTCTCGCCCCTTTCCTGAAAATTTCAATCTATTATATCACATTATCCGTGAACTTGCCACCCTGCCGGGATGAAAAGTTTCGTGTATTTATCAACTGCGTAGTTATCGGTCATACCAGCGATGTAATCGCAGACCGTGCGCTCCATACCCTCCAAGGACATTTGGGGTTGGAAGTCCTCGGGCAGTGCCTCCGGGTGGGCGTAATAGTACTCGTACATACGCCCCAGCATCACCTTGGCCTTGGATTCTTCACCCTTGGCAATCGGGTTGCGGTAAACGCGCTCAAACATAAATTCACGCAGCTCCTGCAGAGCCTGTTCTACCGGCGCAGACAGGAGAATATCTCCGACCTCCCG
>JAZOSY010000107.1:0-18944 GCA_045657385.1 Faecousia sp.
CTGGGCCAGTTTATTAAATTCGGTCCGGTCTCAATTTCGCTCGTTTTGTTGCCGATTGTGGTTGGTGCTGCGGTGTATGGACCGGGTGCAGGTGCTATTCTTGGCTTTGCCTTCAGTGTGGTTGTTCTTCTGCAACCGGACACGATGTTCTTTTATGGTATGAGCGTCATTGGCACGATTGTTACCGTGGTCGTCAAAGGCACACTCTGCGGCTGGCTGGCTGGCCTTGTTTATCGTACTTTGGAAAAGAAGCGTCAGTTACTGGGTGTTGTGCTTTCTGCCGTGATTTGTCCCATTGTTAATACAGCTATTTTCTTTGCAGGCTGTTGTACATTCTTCTTGAAACCTTTAGCAGATGCAGGAATCGAAAATGTTCCGTTTTATGTTATTACTGTCTTCATCGGATTTAATTTTATTGCGGAGTTTGTTGTAAATGTACTCTGTTGCCCAGTTATTGTAAGACTTCTTCAGGTTGTTAAGAAAAACATTTAATTATAATTGATAAGAAGCCGACGGCGTTTGCTGTCGGTTTCTTTTTTTGCATATTGGCACAGTACAAGCATAGTCTTAACCAGGAGTGATGCAAATGAAATGCGTATGGCAAGCCTATTTGAATCTTTTGCCACATTGTATACGCCAAGAAGTTGATATTCTAGGCAAAGAAGACCTGCAGGAACTGCGTTTACGGATTGGTTTGTTGCCTGAGTTGATATTTCAGGATAAAACGAAAAGGTTATCCGTGCCAACGACAAGCGATGATATTGCGTTTGTTATAAACGCAGCATCGGAGTATTCTCCCTGGTCTGCCAGCACGATTGGACAAGGGTTTATTACTGCCCGGGGCGGACACCGAATTGGTATATGTGGCGTTAGTACAATGTATGGCGGTAGAATCTCAGGCATCTCATATCCCACATCTCTGTGTCTGCGCGTTGCAAGAGATATTAGCGGCATTAGCAAAAAAGCTACAGGGATTCCAAATTCAATGCTTATAATTGGTCCACCGGGAAGCGGTAAGACAACCCTTCTGCGTGATTTGATACGGTCTAAATCTGATTTTGGACAGGGAAGTGTCGCGGTAGTAGATGAACGGGAGGAAATTTTCCCGTTGCACAAAGGACAATCCTGCTTTCGTCACGGTGACAGAACCGACATTTTATCGGGTTGCGGAAAGGCGGAAGGAATCAACGCAGTGCTTCGCAGTATGAATCCCGAATGGATTGCCGTTGATGAGATAACTGCACAAGCTGATGCCGAGGCCTTGGTTCAAGCAGGCTGGTGCGGTGTAAACCTACTGGCAACTGCGCATGCAGGCTCGTTATATGACCTGAGGACACGCCCAATTTATCAGCCGTTAATCAAATTTAACTTATTTACTAACGTAATTGTTTTGCAAAGGGACAAGTCCTGGGTACTGGAGAGGTTGTAGTGATGACACTTAAAATACTTGGCGCAATCTTCGTGCTTTTCTCTTGCGGAAGTGTTGGTTTCCGCATTGCTTCTAACTACAGAGCAGAAGAAAGAGCCTTACGGAATCTTGTTGCAATTCTTGAATTTATGGAGTGCGAGTTGCGCTTTCATTTAACGCCAATGCCAATATTATGCAGACAAGTCGCTGTAAAATATCCCAGTCTTCCCGGACCTTTTTTCGAATCGCTGGCAAATCAGATGGATTCTCAGGTTTCGCCAAATATGGAAGTTTGTGTGAATAATGCTTTGGAAAAACAGAATAGTATACCACCAATTACAGCCAAAACCATTCGGTATTTTGGGAAAACAGCAGGAAGATTCGATTTGGACGGACAACTAAAGTGTCTAAACGCTGTATGTGTTGAATGTAAACGCAATCTGGAACTTCTGAGCAACAATCGCGAAACGCGCATGCGTAGTTATCAGACGTTAGGACTTTGTGCCGGTGCAGCTTTAGCTATACTGTTGATTTAATACTTATGGAAGTTGATTTGATTTTCAAAATTGCTGCAATAGGCATTATAATTTCTATTTTGA
This sequence comes from Faecousia sp., assembly GCA_045657385.1. GTDB lineage: Bacteria > Bacillota > Clostridia > Oscillospirales > Oscillospiraceae > Faecousia. The sequence continues at coordinate 2,008 of JAZOSY010000107.1, forward strand.
ATCAGGTTTTGACACGTTCCGGAAGGGAAGAGCAAGCAACAATGACGACATTGACCGGCTTAATTGTTGTTCTTATGATGGTTGCTCAGAAAATATCCGACTTGTTCGACCTGGTAAAACGACTATTTGATTTGTAATGGATGTATTTTTCAAGGCCACTGCTTGCGTATTTACGGCATTGATTCTTTGGATTTGCCTTATGAAATCCGGGAAAGATGTTTCAACACTCTTGACATTGTGTGTTTGCACAACGATAGCAGTTGTTTCAATTTCTTTTCTAAAACCTGTAATTACTTTTGTAAGGAAAATCGCTGATATTGGACAGTTAGATAGAGGACTGCTTTCTGTAATGCTTAAGGTAGTAGGAATCGGTTTAATTTCAGAGATTAGTACACTTGTCTGTAAAGATGCCGGAAACGAATCCATGGGGAAGGTGTTACAGATATTATCAACGTGCGTTGTCCTATGGCTGTCTATACCTGTGCTTGAAGCGTTACTTACACTATTGGATAATATTCTAGGTAAGGTATGAGAAAATGGATTATATATATCGTTCTTTTATGTAGCATAGTTGTTCCTGTAGCTGCAGATGATTTCCAGGCACCGGTTGCACCGGAAACTGCCCAGCCATATATGCCAGCTGAAACAGAATCATTTGCAGATGGCCTACTATATGTCATTAAATCTGCAATTACAGCACTTCGTCCTTCGTTGGCAAGCGTATCAAGCGTTTGCTTGTCGTTAATTGCAGCGGTGTTATTGGTACGGATTCTCTCTAATATCGCAGTAGAGGAGTCGGGTGCAATACGGTTAACAGGTGCAGTGATAATTGGTCTGCTTCTTCTTGTACCGGTAAACTCAATGGTTCGACTTGGCACCGAAACTGTAACAGAAATGAGCGAATATGCCAAATTACTACTTCCTGTTATGACCGCAGCTATGGCCGCACAGGGCGGCGTTTCATCATCTGCGGCGCTATATTCAGGGACAATTGTATTCAATTCGTTATTAACAACTATAATTGCAAAAGTCGTTGTGCCGGCATTATACGTCTTTCTTTGCATTTGTATTGCAGGAAACGCGGTCAAAGATGATATGCTGGACAAAATACGCAACATCATTAAATCTGCAATTATCTGGAGTCTAAAAACCGTGTTATATGTTTTTACCGGCTATATCAGCATTACAGGCGTTGTTAGCGGTACCGTTGATGCTTCTGCACTAAAGGCAGCAAGACTGACAATATCGGGTGTCGTCCCGGTCATCGGGAAGGTGCTCTCCGACACATCTGAAACGGTTCTTGTGAGTGCCGGTGTTATGAAGAATGCAGCAGGCGTCTACGGATTATTGGCAATTATTGCAATGTTTATTGGACCGTTCCTGGAAATTGGACTAATGTATTTACTGCTTAAACTCACCGAAGCAGTTTGCAATTTGTTTGCCAATAAATCAACTGTCGACCTGATTGGCAGTTTTACAACAGGCATGGGAATCATACTGGCTATGATTGGAACCGTTTGTGTGCTTTTGCTTGTCAGTTTGGTTTGCTTTATGAAAGGGATGTCTTGATGAGCGGAGTTAAAAGCTACATTCTACAAATTATCGCTGCAGCGATAGTATGCGGCATCTCTAAAAGTCTGATAAAGGACAATACTGCAACCGGCAAAATGGTGAATTTACTTAGTGGCATTCTTATGGCTATTACTATTTTGGCTCCGCTGGCTAATATAACTTTTCATAATATAACTGAATTTTATGAGGATATTTCGATTGATGCCAACGCCTATGTGGACACCGGGAAAACCTACGCACAAGAAAGTACCTCCGCAATCATAAAATCACAAACGGCAGCATATATCTTGGACAAAGCCAACAATATGGGTTTGCAGATTGCGGTGGAGGTGGAACTGGATGACAGCAACAATTCGGTCCCCTGTGGTGTGACAATTACCGGTGCGGTTTCTCCTTATGCAAAAGGTGTATTAGAAACATATATGCTGGAACAGTTAGGAATTGCAAAGGAGAATCAAAAATGGAATTAAAACAAATTGGCAGTAAACTCCAAAGTATTTTCAGTAAGTATCGATATGCAATAATCGTTTTGATTTTTGGCATTATATTATTGCTCATACCGGGAAAAACCGAAAATAAAAAACAAAACGAAAACCTTACAGTGCGCGAGACAGAGGCACTTGCGATAGAAACAGACAAACTGGAAAATATTCTTCAGTCTATCGATGGGGCAGGAAAAGTTCAGGTTATGCTGTCGTTTGCAAGTAGTGAACAGACGAAATATATAACGAATTCTGACACATCAGATAGTAGCACAAAATTAGAACCGGTTATTATCACGGATGAAAACAGAAATGAAGCTGGGTTGATTGAACAAATCAATCCGCCCAAATACCGTGGCGCTGTTATTGTATGCCAAGGTGCTGACAGCGCACAGGTCAGACTTGCCATTACGCAAGCGGTTTCTAAAATCACAGGACTCAGCTCAGACAATATATGTGTATTGAAAATGAAGTAAATTGGAGGCATAGCAATATGAAGAAATGGAAGAAAAACATTGTAGCAGTCGCGGTGCTTTTGACAGTGTGCGGCGGCATATACGCAAATTGGGCATATAGTCAGGACCAGGAGGTTATCGATTTGACAGACACTCTGGACAGTAGTATCATTATGTCTGCCGACAGACTGGTAATGGCAGATACCATCACAGGCGCTGACGAAGAAACAAACACAATGATAGATTACTTCGCAGCAGTACGCCTTTCTCGTCAGGAGGCAAGGGATAGCGCCGTGAGTCTGCTGCAAGAGGCCATGGCCTACGGCGATGCAGAAGCCGGAACCACAAATACGCAGTTGCAGGAAATTGTAAATATGGCACTGAATGAAGCGCAAATTGAAAGCCTTGTAATCGCAAAAGGATATACCGACTGCGTTGCCTACATATCAGATGATGCGATCTCAGTAGCAGTTGCGGCACCGGAAGGCGGTTTACAGCAGCAAGATGTGGCAGTTGTCACAGACATCATTTTGAATCAATCGAAATTTACAACGGAACAGATATATGTTGTTGAAGTGAAGTAAATATGCCCCCCAGAGTAATTCTCTGGGGGTTTTCACGTTAACATACTGTTGCTGAAGGAAGAAAGGTATTGTATTTTTATAAATTTGTGGTACAATAATGAAAAGTGTGCCGCATAGTTTTTGCGACTGTATTTAAGGAGGTATTCCAATGGCTGAGAATAAACAATACGTGAAGAATTTGCAGAAAAAGGGCTCTTTACTGATTTCTGAGGATGTTATCGCTGCAATTGTAGCGCATGCTGCTGCAGAGGTAGACGGTGTTGTCAGCTTAAACACCAAACCCGGTGTGGATATTGTTGAGCTGATTGGTAAGAAAAACCGTGGTAAGGGTACGAAAATTACCATACTGGAAGATAATTCCGTTTCCATTGAGTGCAATATCAATATTAACTATGGCCATAGTGTTGTAGATGTTGCAAAGGATGTTCAGAACGCGATTACAAGTGCACTGGAAGCAACCGCAAGCATTAATATTGCATCTGTGGATGTTAACGTCTGCGGAATTGTTCGTCAGTGAGGTAGTTTTATGACAAGAGCCAATGCCAGAGAGCTGGCAGTGCATTTGATTTATGCACGGGAATTCACCGGTGATGACCCCGAGCTTGTAATTGCTACACGACTGGAAAAAGAATACTACAATAAGCTTTCTGCCGAAAATCCTGTATATGAGGACCGGCCCAGCCACGCGCAAAGAGCATATATTGACAATGTAGTCACCGGCGTTGTAAACCGCGTAGATGACCTGAACAAAATCATTGCGCAGTATTCAATTGACTGGGATATTTCCCGTATTTCAAAATTGACCCGTGCCGTTATGCAGTTGGCAATTTTTGAAATTATGTACGTAGACGACGTGCCTACAGGCGTCGCCATTTCCGAGGCTGTTCGTATTGTAAAGCTTTATGACAGCAGTGATGCCGGTTCTTTTGTTAATGGCATTTTGGGTACATTTGCAAGAGGTTTAACACCAGAGGTAAACGCATGAGCGTCATCGGCTTTGATACCAGTAACTATACAACTTCCATCGCTTACTATGACGGTATTGATGGCTTGAATTGTTCTAAGCTCCTTCCTGTACGTGAAGGGGAGTTGGGTTTGCGCCAAAGCGACGCTGTATTTCAGCATATTAAAAGCCTGCCGGAACTATCCGACAGGCTATTTTCCCATATATCCATAAGTGATATAACCGCTATTGGTGTCAGCACCCGTCCCAGAGCCGTTGAGGGCAGCTATATGCCTTGCTTCAACGTTGGATATACCCACGCTAAACTGCTGTCTGACGCTCTCAAGGTGCCTCTTATTGCGTGTTCCCATCAGCAGGGCCACGTTGCTGCCTCGCTGTGGAGCGCCGGCCGGTTAGACCTAATGGATAAATCCCATTTGGCGTGGCATCTGTCTGGCGGAACGACCGAGCTTTTGCTTGTTGAGCCGGAGGGTAAAAATGTGAAATGCACCTGCATAGGCGGTACATCGGACATTTCCGCAGGCCAGTTGATTGATCGTACCGGACAGCTTTTGCAGCTGCCTTTTCCTTCAGGAAAGCATTTGGATGCACTCTGGAAAGATGCAAAGAACACCGATGTTTTTAAGGTGAAATGTCCTGAATTTACATTCTCACTGTCCGGTGTACAAAACAAGGTAACTGATTACTATAACGCTTGCAAGGACAAGGCTGAAACTGCTGCCTATGCGTTGCGATGCGTTTGCTATGCTGTTATGACTGCAACAAAGAATGCGCAAAAGGCCTATCCGGGTCTGCCCGTAGTATTTTCCGGCGGTGTTGCATCCAATTCTATGTTGCGACAGAATCTGGTCTCATTGAAACCTGTATTCTCCGCACCCGAATTTTCCACAGACAACGCTATGGGCGTTGCTGTGCTAGCCCAACGATTTCAGGAGTGATAAATATGTCACAGAAAATTCTCTCTGTCACGCAGATAAATGAATATATCCGCGCCATGATGGACGAGGATACTCTGCTTGCCGGCGTTGCCGTTCGTGGCGAGATTAGCAACTACAAAGTTTATCCCTCCGGCCATCATTACTTTACCATCAAGGATGATGGGGCCGCACTGAAATGCGTTATGTTCCGTGGTAATGCTACGCGCCTGCGATTCCGTCCTGATAATGGTATGCAGGTGCTGGCCATGGGTAAAATATCAGTCTTTCCGCGGGATGGCGCGTATCAGTTATACTGCACCGGGCTTGTATTGGACGGAGTAGGGGACCTGTACGCTGCCTTTGAGCAACTGAAAACCAAGTTAGCAAATGCCGGCTTGTTTGATCAACAGCATAAAAAACCAATCCCAAGATATCCAAATACCATTGGTGTTGTAACCAGCTCAGCAGGAGCAGCTGTACACGATATGCTACGCATTCTCAACAAGAGATTTCCGCTTGTTAAGGTGAGACTTCTGCCGGTACGCGTACAAGGTGCAGAAGCGCCCGGCGAGATTGCAGGAGCGATTGCTTACGCAAATCGGCATCATTTAGCAGATTTGCTAATCGTAGGTCGCGGCGGTGGCTCAATCGAAGACCTTTGGGCCTTCAACGATGAGATCGTTGCCCGTGCAATCTACGATTCAGAAATTCCAATAATTTCAGCTGTAGGCCACGAACCAGATGTAACGATTTCTGACTTTGTAGCAGACTTACGAGCAGCAACACCATCTAATGCTGCAGAATTGGCTGTGCCTGATCAGGATGCTCTTCGCCAGACATTGGATTCCATGCTGTCTGCGATGCAAACGACGCTTACGCGGCAGCTGAACGCCTCAAGAAAGCAACTGCAGGTACTCAGCGCCAGTTCTGCTTTAAAAAGCCCGGATGTCTACCTGCAACAGACCAGAAAGAACCTTTTGACGTTACGCGACAAATTACTGTCAGCACAAAATCTGGCTATCAGCCGCCAGCGCCAATCATTTCTTGGACTTGCCGCGAAACTGGACGCACTTAGCCCGTTAAAGGTCCTTACCCGTGGATATGCTGTTGTAACCACCGACAACAACGATATTGTCCGCTCGGCCACGCAGGCCAATCTGAATGACAGCATTACCGTAAGATTCCATGACGGCTCGATTAATGCTACAGTAACTGAAATTTAGGAGAACGAATTATGAGCAAGAAGCCTACTTTTGAAGAGAATATTTCACGGCTTGAGCAGATTGTCCGCGCAATGGAACGCGGTGATGTGGCCCTTGAGGAATCTTTAAAATTGTTCCAGGAAGGCACAGAACTGGTCCGTGTCTGCGAAAAGCTTTTGGACGATGCGCAGCTGCAGGTCAGTAAAATCACAGCAGGAGCAGACGGTGCGCCTGTAGAGGAGGCCTTTAATGTTGAGTTATAAGGAGCAAACAAAGGAATATCTTACCTGTATCGAAGCTTACCTAGAAAAAGAATGCTTCCTGCAAGACGAACCGCAAAAAGAACTGTTTGAAGCTATGCGTTACAGTTTGCTGGCTGGCGGCAAGCGGCTGAGACCGATTTTTGTTTTTGATTTTTGCCGTATGTGCGGTGGAAACTGGCGCAATGCTGTGCATTTTGCTGCAGCCATCGAAATGATCCATACATACAGCCTGATCCACGATGATCTACCCTGTATGGACAATGATGATTACCGCCGTGGCAGATTGACCAATCATAAGGTGTATGGCGAAGCCATTGCGGTTTTAGCAGGTGATGCGCTTTTAACTGCGGCATTTCATTTTATTGCAAAAGCGCCGTTTTCTGCTGAGATCCGCATTCGCGCAGTTGAAATTCTATCTAGCTGTGCAGGTGAATTGGGTATGGTCGGCGGACAGGTGTTGGATATGAAGAGCGAGGACAGACAATGCACTAAGCAGGAGGTTCTGGACATTCAGTGCCGCAAAACAGGTGCTCTGTTCCGCGCGGCCTGTATGCTTGGTGTCCTTGCTGCTGACGGTGATGAAGAAAAACTCTCTGCCGCCGAGTCATTTGCCGCAAACTTCGGTTTGGCATTCCAGATTCGGGATGATGTTCTGGATGTGATTGGTAATGCAGAAGAACTGGGCAAAGCAGTTGGCGTTGACACAGTCAAAAATACATTCGTACAACTTTACGGCTTAGATGTATGTAACGAAATGGTTTGTTCCCATACGCAGGAAGCTTCAAAATCCCTAAAAACTTTTGACGATGCGCTCTATATGGAAACATTGGCAAAAGACCTAATTTCAAGAAGAGTATAATCTTTAGAAAGAGGTGCTCATATGGAAAAACTGCTTTACGGAATGGTTGGCGGTGGTCCTGGTTCATTCATCGGAGATGCACACCGTAAATCTATCAATATTGACGGACAAGCTAGTCTTGTTGCAGGTTGTTTTTCCAGATCTTCCGAGAAATGCGAAGAAACTGCCGTGGCATTGGGAATCGACCGCGATCGCTGCTATTACTCCTTTGAAGATATGGCAAAAGCCGAGGCCAAAAGGGATGACGGCATTGACTTTGTTGTGGTTGTAACCCCGAATGTGTCCCATTATCCAGTTTGCAAGGCGTTTCTGGAGGCTGGCATTCACGTTGCTTGTGATAAACCGCTTTGCCTGACAGTTGAGCAAGCGGACGAACTGTGCCATTTGGCTGATGAGAAGAATCTTCTGTTTATGGTGACATACACCTATATGGGGCACGTTACCGCTAAATACATCCGCAACTATATTGCCCAAGGCAAACTTGGCAAAATCCGTACGGTTATGGCTGAATATCCCCAAGGATGGCTGGCCCATGAAGGGGAGACCGGCGGAAAACAAGGTCAATGGCGCTGTGATCCGGCGCAGTCCGGCGGTGTGAACTGCTTGGGTGACTTGGGTACACACGTGGAGAACGCCGTTGCTACAATGACGGGTTTAAAAATCAAGCGTGTTCTTGCGAAAATGGATGTTGTTGTACCGGGTCGTGTGCTTGATGACAACGATATGGTTCTTGTGGAATTTGAAGGCGGCGCAACCGGATGCTACTGGACAAGTCAGTTTGCAATTGGTCACGACAACGATCTGCGCGTTCGTATCTATGGCGAAAAGGGTTCAATTCTGTGGAGTCAGGAGTCCTGCGAGAAGGTAACTGTCATTGATGCTGATGGTACAATCGTCGAGCGCCGTCGCGGAAACGGCGGCATTGACGCGGAAGCCGCAAGTTATGGTAGATTGCCCTCCGGACACACAGAAGGCTGGCTGGAATCTATGGCCAATCTTTATTGTTCCTTCTTCCGTTGCGTCCGCGCAAAAGCACACGGAACATTTACACAGGATATGATCGATTATCCCACTGTTCACGATGGCGCTGACGGCATTAAGTTCGTCCACGCTTGCCTGCAATCCAATGCTAACGGAAACGTATGGGTCGATGTTGAGTAAATATTTGTGCCTGCTCATTTTGAGCAGGCACTTCTTTTATTTATCGAAAGCAGGGTTCATATGATAAACATTCTTTTGGTTGAGTTTTTCTCTGAGCAGTTGCATCGCCTCGCCAAAACGCTGGAAGTGAACGATTTCCCGCTCACGGAGGAACTTTATCACATTGTTGACGTCAGGATCATCACTTAAGCGAAGAATGTTATCATAGGTAACTCTTGCCTTTTGCTCAGCCGCCAGATCCTCAGTCAAATCAGCAATCGGGTCGCCTTTTACTTGCATTGATGCAGCGCTCCAAGGGAAACCTGATGCCGCAGTGGGGTAGACGCCTGTTGTGTGGTCAACAAAATAGGGCGCAAATGCAGAATCCTGAATCTGGGAATCCTTCAGATTCCGCGTCAGTTGATGCACGATTGCCCCAATCATCTCCAGGTGTCCCAACTCTTCCGTGCCGATGTCAGTAAGGAGGCCTTTCAACTCGGCATACGGCATACTGTAGCGCTGGGAAAGATACCGCAAAGATGCGCCTAACTCTCCATCTGGGCCACCATATTGGGATATGATGATAGATGCCAGACGGGGATTGGGGTTGTCGATTTTAACGGGATATTGCAGTTTTTTATCATAAATAAACATACATCACACCTCCGGATTTCCTGCGTATTCCCACGGCCAGGGGTTATCCAGCCAGCTGTATCTGTCTTCCATAGGGGATTTAATTGTCAAAGGCCCACATTCTTTTTCGTATTTTTCCTTACCCTTTGCATAGAGTTTTTGCAATGTTCTGAACACCTCGAATGCCTCTTTATCATCCCTGTGGGTGTCCAGGTACAAAGCCAACTCTTGTATCGCGAACCCCATAGTCTGCAACTCAGTCATAGGAGTCATCGGTAGTTCTTTTTGATTCACCATGTTCATAAAGGGCAGGTCCAGCCCTGGGAAGAGCGTGCCTCTTATAATGGCCGTTCTCGGCTCATATTTTGGCGGGTCTTCCATTTGAAAAGGCACATAGGGATTGGCCAACGGGGCATTGGCCGGCAAACGTCCGTACCCATGTTGTACCATTTTGTTCGTGTCCATTTTCATTCCTCCATTTCAAATTTGGAACAGTAGTTCCGCGTCATACTATGACGAATTATGGCAAATGGTTCATCTTGCAGTGTTTATAGCATAGATTCATTTAGAGGTGGTGTAATGAAAAAGATTCGATATATGTCATTTGTGCCTGCATATGCGGTCGTTTTAGCCGTTTTTATGGCGCTGGGCATCTGGGGTAGTAAGGCCGTGACTGTAATATCAGCTTCCGCGCCTGTCAGCAACAGAAAAACAGTTATTATCGACGCCGGCCACGGGGGAGTGGATGGGGGAGCGACCTCCTGTACCGGCGTCCTGGAAAGCCAGATAAACCTGGAAATCGCCCTGAAACTCGATGATTTAATGCATCTATTGGGAATGGAAACACGAATGATTCGCACCACTGATTGCTCCGTCTACACAGAAGGGGAGACCATCGCCCAAAAGAAGGTATCTGACTTAAAAGAGCGTGTAAAACTCGTAAACAGCATCGAAAACGGTTTACTGATCAGCATTCATCAAAATCATTTTTCGGACGAGAAATACAGCGGAGCGCAGGTCTTTTATGCGAGGACAGATGGCAGTAAGGATCTGGCCAGCAATCTGCAGAAAACCCTAATTCAAACAATTAATCCCGGCAGTCATCGGGCAGTGAAAAAGGCAGACAGTGTGTACCTAATGCAACATATCCAATGCCCCGGCATTCTTGTTGAGTGTGGTTTTCTATCAAACAGCAACGAGGAATACTTATTGCGCGACGACACCTATCAAAGAAAACTCTGTACCGTAATCGCCAGTACTGTCAGTAACTATTTATTCTCTACTTGACCGAAAATAAAAGCATTGATATAATATTTAAAGAATAAACGCAAGGAGAATGACACCTATGGCAAAGATAAAAACGGTATTTTACTGCACCGCCTGTGGCAATGAAAGCCCAAAATGGACAGGACAATGCGCGGCCTGCGGTGCGTGGAATACAATGCAAGAGCATCAGGAGCGTCCCAGCCCTGTAGGCCGCGGAAAAACAGCACCTGTTGGTGTCAGCAGAAACCCTCAAAAGCTGACAGAGGTCAACACAGGCGACGAGGTGCGGTTCTCGACCGGTATGGGTGAATTGGACCGTGTTTTGGGCGGCGGTGCCGTGGAAGGAAGCCTCATTTTAGTAGGCGGCGCGCCCGGTATCGGCAAATCCACATTGCTTTTACAGATCTGCAACAGCTTGTGCACAGATAGAAGCGTCCTTTATGTATCCGGCGAGGAAAGTGAGCGGCAGTTAAAGCTGCGAGCAGATCGCCTTGCAGTCACACCTTCATCTCTTTACATACTGTCGGAGACGCGCCTTTCTGATATTTTGGAATCTGTTGAGACCACCGATCCTGATATTGTCATCATAGACTCCATTCAAACCTTATATAATGAAGTGAATGATTCGACCCCCGGCAGCATCTCTCAGGTAAAGGATTGCACAATGGCGCTTATGCAGTTGTCAAAGTCAAAAGGAATTACCATATTTGTTGTAGGCCATATCAATAAGGACGGCGCAATTGCCGGTCCTAAGGTTCTGGAGCATATGGTGGATTGCGTTCTTTATTTTGAGGGTGACGCAAACTCTCCTTATCGTTTGCTCCGGGCTGCTAAGAATCGGTTTGGCTCTACCAACGAGATTGGTGTGTTCGAAATGGCCGATAGGGGACTTATAGAGGTTCCGAATCCCTCGCAAATGCTGCTGGACGGCCGTCCTCAGGGTGCACCAGGAACTTGCGTTGCTTGCGTAATGGAGGGAACAAGGCCTGTTCTGGCCGAGGTTCAAGCCCTGGTTTCAAAAACGAGTTTCCAGAATCCCAGAAGAACAGCAGACGGTTTTGATTTCAATCGCGCAGTTCTGCTTATGGCTGTCGCTGAAAAGCGGGCCAACTTGAAACTTAGCGCGTTTGATGCCTATATCAATGTGATTGGTGGTCTGCATTTGGACGAACCGGGTGCAGATTTACCGGTTGTACTGGCCATCGCATCTTCCTACCGCGATGTGGCTGTGGACAAAGAACTGGTTGCGATTGGTGAAGTTGGATTAACCGGTGAAATCAGAACTGTACGACACATCAATCAACGTCTGTCCGAGGTAGCACGTCTTGGCTTCAAGCGCTGCATTATTCCTAAGAACACTGCCGAAAAGCTGGAAATTCCTGAGAATTTAACCGTCTATCCCGTTAAAAATCTGATGGAAGCCATCGAAATGGCCTTATAAAACACAAAAACCAGGAGATACTATCGTATTTCCTGGTTTTCCATTTATGAATAGCCAAAATAAACCATAAAAAGTTTTGTAATTTTGTGAAAATTTGCTCTTGAACTGTGCTCGCAAGAGTGGTAATATACGGCTTGCATAGAATATTATTGTGAAGAAGGAATGTTTGTGGAAACAATCTTGATTGGTTTGGCTATCGCTATGATCGGTGGCCTGCTTATGTCCCGTTTGACCAAGCTTGTAAAACTGCCTGCTGTAACGGCCTATCTGGTTGCCGGCCTTATTTTAGGTCCGTTCTGCCTGGGTGCGCTCGGTATTAAAGGTCTTGGTTTCAGTAGTATTGAGAATGTGGAAGGTTATAAGATCATAACTCAGGTTGCTTTGGGCTTTATTGCATTTTCGATGGGCAACGAGTTTCGGCTTTCACAAATCAAAAGTATGGGTAGCAAAGCCATTTTTATCGGCGTTGCTCAGGCTGCCGGTACAACGGTTCTCGTTGACATAGTTTTGATTTCTTTGCATCTTTTAATGCCCGATGTTTTAAGCCTACCTGCAGCAATCACCCTTGGCGCAATCGCCTCTGCAACGGCCCCTGCAGCCACTTTGATGGTCGTGCGTCAATACAAGGCGGATGGCCCTTTGACCCGCCTGCTGATGCTGGCTGTCGCTGTAGACGACGCTGTTGGTCTTTTGCTGTTCTCTGTTTCTTTTGGTATAGCAAACGCTATTCAAAACGGCGCTGTCAGCGCTATCGATGTGGCAGTTGAACCGATTTTGGAAATTGTGCTTTCTATCGGTTTGGGTGCAATCATGGGCTGGTTACTGAACAAGGTGGAATATTTCTTCCATTCTCGCAGTAAACGTATGACTATTTCTGTGGCTTTTGTATTGCTGACTGTAGGTCTTTCTATGATTGACTTCCACATTGGCCAGGTTCATATCAGTTTTTCTCTGCTTTTGGTTTGTATGATGACCGGCACAATCTTCTGCAACATCTGTGATACATCCGAAGAACTGATGAACCGCGTTGAGAATTGGACTGTTCCCATCAGTCTGTTATTCTTTGTGATTTCCGGTGCGGAACTTGACTTAAATGTACTGGTGAATCCCATCACATTATTGATTGGTGTGGTTTATATTCTGGCACGCTCTGTTGGTAAATATTTCTTCGCTTATCTGAGTTGCCGACTGATGAAGTGCAATAATAAAATCACCAAAAACCTCGGTATTACATTGTTTCCTCAGGCCGGTGTAGCTCTTGGAATGGCGCTAACAGCAACAGTTTTGAGCGATGGATCGATAGTCCGGAACGTCATTTTGTTCAGTGTGCTAATCTATGAATTGGTGGGCCCAGCGCTGACAAAACGGTCTTTGCTGAAAGCCGGCGAAATCAACCCCGAAGGCTGGTCCAGTGCCCGTAGAATCAACACCCCCAAACCCCCTGTGGACATTCATAATTGACAATTATATAAAAGTAACTTCTCCGGCCACAAGTGTAACCGGAGAAGGGGAGTGGAGGCCTAATTTTCTGAGAAGTCCAATTTGGACAGAGGATTGGCCTCCGCTGCTATTTTCAGTTCTGTATTTTCGATGTGCGTGTATATCTGCGTGGTGTTTAAGTTTTCATGACCCAGAACTTCTTGCACCGTTTTTACATCAACGCCACCGGAGAGCATCATTGTCGCTGCTGTATGCCGGAGTTTATGGGCGGAATACTGTGTAGCATCCAGACCAGCCACAAGCATATGCTTTTTCACCAATCTATGTACCGCAGTCACACTAATGCGATTGCTGTCACGGGAGCCAAAGAGAGCCCGATTGTCAGAAAGCACTATTTTATTACGTTCTTCCATATATGCGTCAATGGCTTTTCTGCAGGCAGCGCCAAAGTAAACGATACGTTCCTTGTTGCCTTTGCCGACAACGCGGATTCTGTCCTCATATACATCCGAAATGTTCAGGCCGACCAGTTCACTGCGCCGAATACCGCAGTTCAAAAACAGCATCAAAATCGCATAATCTCGCTTTTCATTTGCACCAGAAACAGAACGCAAAAGTGTAGCGGATTGTTCCATTGTCAGGTATTTTGGAAGGCTTTTACGCAGTTTAGGGTACTCAAAATCTGCAACGGGATTTTCTGTTAATTGCTTTGTTCGCACCGTCAGATACTTATAAAAAGACTTGATTGCTGAGAGTTTTCTAGCTCTTGCAGAAGATTCAATGCCGTATTCAGGCGCCATAGAATCAGGATTGATGACTCTGTCGTTGGCCAGGTAGGATAGGAAATCAAATATATCCGACGTAGTAATCTTACGAATAAACTCAATATCCACGTCGCGAATATCAATATCGTCCAGTTTGGTATTGATAGGCATATCGTTGCGCATCAGGCGGATAAAGCGGAAAAACATCCGTAGGTCAAGATAATATTCAGAGATTGTTCTCTGAGATTGCCCCTTGATTGTTTCGTGATATGCAAGAAAATCTCTTAAAATTTGCGGACAACCAACGTATTTTTCCATAAAAATCACCTCATAATAGTATATAGGTATATGCGAACAAATTAGCGCATTAAAAATGTTCGGAAATAGACGAAAGGATATAAGTATAATATCATCCATCGCCGGAGTAACACTCAACATCATAGTAGAACCAAATCATTCGCCACCGGTACAAATATCGCAATGGGAGATAACTTAGATGTAATTTTGTTAATAAGTAAGAGTTGTGTTCGTCAAAAATTAATTTTAAATACAACGAATAACAGAACAAAATCTGTTAGCGCAATATGTATGATATATAGTGTATAAAGGAAAACAAAAATGCAACAAGAGGACTCCTAAGGATATACAGAATCAAACGCTAATAGAAATAGATATATTATAAGAACTATTATATTATGATAAACGCAATATGCAAGATAGTTTGATGGCACTACGTGCAGCACATAAAGATTACTGAAAAGAGCAATAAAATACCATTGATTAAGCTTGATACATGCTCTTTGTATATATTATAGCACATTTACACCGCGAACGCAACAAAATTTTTATTTTGTTGCGTTCACTTGGTCCAAATAAAATCAGGCCATTGTGTGGCCCAACTGAACCGCTGCGCTGCCACCTCCGCCCCCTTCGGCGGCTGCGGCCCGTGCTCACTCGCAACAAAATACTGTTTTGTTTCGTTTGGCCTGCGCTTTCCTCCTTCCACAGACCGGGCAAAAATATGGTACACTATTCCCGCCGGTTTGTCAACTCAAACTTTCCGACGGCCGGGCGCAGCCCTCCGGCGCCGGTTCTTGCTTTGCAACTGCTGGTCGGCCAGCGCATATATCAAGGTTACGGCCGTGCTGCCGTGATTCAATGCGCGCCGAACTCGCTCGAAATCACCATATTTTTGCAATAAATCGACCGCAAACACTTTTCTTGCGCTATGTGGCGCCACATTCTGTGGCAGCCGCAGCGCCTTCGCGGCGCGCTTTACATCTTTCCAAACGGCCTGCCGCGTGTGAGGTTTCCGGCCGTTCCGGCCCGGAAATGCCCACACTCCCCCGGCCGCTTTTTGCAGGTCACCCAGCAGCGGCTGCGGTAAACCCACCTGCCGGCGCTTGCCGGTCTTGCTTTCAGTTACCCAAAAGCGGGGCGCCAATTGGTCCGTTTTAAGGGACAGAACATCACCCACCCGCAGGCCGGTGTGCAGCGCAACGCGCATAACCAGCGCATTGATGGGGGTAAGCATCGCCAGCACATTGTCGACTTCCTTCTCAAACAGATACTCACTTTTCATAATCCTCCTTTTGTACTTGATCAAGTACATTTATGCCGTTCACCACGGCTATTTGTTTGCCCGGCGGGTAGAACACCAGCGCCCGGCCTTCGTATTCGGCGGCCAACTCCGCCGGGGAGATTTCCACATATTCCACAGATGCTTCCACAAGGTCACCGCCGGAATAGTACCACCGGCCGGCCGGCTTTGTGCCGTCTTTGCCTATGTACTTGCAGACATAGGCAACGGCGGCGGGGTAATTGCCGTACAACTTCATGGCCGTGGTAAAGCCAAGGGTCCAGCCGGGCAAATTGTAAACAATTTGGCCACCGGCTGCCAACCACTCGGCCCGCTCCGCTGCGCTGCGGGGCTTTCGTGGTTTCTTGGCCCACGGCACGCGGATGGTGCCGCTATCCTCTGCCGGCAAGGCGGCATTGAAGAAGCCGTGGAAGTGGATTCCCCCCTTCTTGTGTCGTTCCGGCACAAGAATGTATTTCAAGCCGTGGCGCTGCACGGCATTGCTGGCCCAAGCGTTCAGCTTTTTCACGACGGCTGCGCCGTCTTGGCTGTCCACTTTGGCCGGGTCAAGGGTGAGGGTAACGAAATATTTGAAATCATTGGCCAATGCCAGCCGCCGCAGTTTGGCCTTTGCTCGCCGCATAGAACGCTCCAAGTCCTCCGCCTGCGGCTCGGCCTTTTCGCGATCTACGCGCTCGCGTTTGGCCGCTGCTTGCGGCTTGCTGTAATCCTCCGCCAATTCCCACCCCTTCGGACCGAAAATTGGCTCGCTTGCAGCCATAATGTCCACCACTCCGCAAGGATAGGTGTAGATTTTTCCATAGTGTTTCACACTATTTTTGTCTTGTCTGGACATCTTCCGTATCAGCGTTGTGATGGAATACTGTCCGAATATCAAGTAATGGGGCCGGTACCAAAAACGCTACGCTTCGCTTCGCTACGCTCGCGCGCTCGCGCGGCGCTGCCGCGCCCGCTTCGCAGCGCTCGCTGCCGCTACGCGCCGCTCGCGGCCTGCGCCTTCGGCGCGCCCGCTCGTTGGCGCTTGCGGCCGGGGCCGGGGCCCCGGTCCCCCCGCCTAATCGGCGGCGGGGCCCCCCGTCCCCGTGTCGCGCGTGCCCTTCGGTGCCGCGCTCCCAAGCGGTAGTGCGCGCCTGCGGGCCGGGCCTTCGTCCCTCGGCTTTTCCGGCCCGCTTTTTGGCCACTTCGCGTGCTGCCGCGCCGGGGCCCCTTCCCCTGCGCTCGCCCGCTCCGGGCCGGCGCGCCCGCCGCTGCGCCGGTCCGGCTATATCAGCCCTCGCCTTCGGCTCGCCGGCGCCGGCCCCGGCCGTTCCCCCCGGCTCCTTCGCGCGGGCCGCTGCGGGGCCCCTGCCCCGCCC